>JBDHUM010000005.1:0-43336 GCA_039809125.1 Saccharimonadaceae bacterium (SeqCode)
CAGCCAAAATAGCAATGACCACAATCACGATAAGCAGCTCGACAAGTGTGAAACCTCGAGTTTTAGAAGTAGTATTTATTAGCATGTATATCCCCTAATTATAGTTATGTTATAGAGTATAAATAGTCGATTCAATAGAGTTATATCTTTAACAAGTGCCAGAGCCAACTCTAATGTTTTTCTGCGCAGGTGTGCCAGTGTAGTCCCAGTAGTATACGCAAGCCCCAGTACTGCTTAGTCGGCGGTAGACGACAGAGTTACCGTTGTCATATGTTCCGGCTACAGTGTAAGTTGTTCCGGTGCCGTAATCTTTAACAGCACTTACGTTGTCAAGCTGAGCCTCTGATACTGCTGAGGTAGTAGCACTCAACTCGGCGTAAGTTGGGTATCCGCTGCCAGTAGATCGGGCCGTGTTATATGCCTCAACTTTTTTTGATACTTGGCTAGCCAAGCTCTGACCTGCACTGGTTTTTCCACGATTCTGAATACCGTTATATGCCACAATCGAAATAGCAGCCAAAATAGCAATGACCACAATCACGATAAGCAGCTCGACAAGTGTGAAACCTCGAGTTTTAGAAGTAGTATTTGTTAGCATTATTATGCCCCCTAGTTATTTGTTGATTGTATAACAGTAGTATATGACAGTGTATTTATAAAAGCAATAGCACTTTAATAAGGTATCAGTAAAGGGTGCGTAGCGGTGGGGAGCGCAAAAAGGTAGCTTCGGTCGGGTTATATACAGGTGCTCCTTGTGTACCATTACCAATTTGGCCAATAGTGTTTACCCCCCAGCAGTAAATACGGTAGTCAGCTATAGCGCACATGCGATAGGCACCTCCAGTCAGAGCCATAGTCTGGTTGTTGTCGAATGGCCCCGACACGCCATCAGTGGCAATATTAGCAAGGGGGTCTTTATTGACAGGTGATGCACCTTCGCCGCGTGTGAAAACATGTCCCCAGCAATAAGGTCTAGTAGTACTAACTGCCCGATCACTTCGGTAGGCCAACACACAGGCACCTGACCCACTAACTGCTAGGTCAGTTATACGCATTACTGGAGTGGTCTTTAATGCTGAACCGGTATCTTGGCCAGCTAATACAGGAACCAAAGAGTCGACACCTGCTGCAACATTACCCAAGGCTTCATCAGCATTACTACCCCAGCAGTAAACAGCCGCATCATTGATAGTGCCCGCTGAGGGATAAGCTAGGGCGCAGGTATGGGTTTCTAAATCGGGTTGTGATGGGGCATTTATAACACTATGGCCATCAATGGCAATCTTGACGACGATTTTTCCGGCTAACTTGCCAGTTTGTCGAGCTACTGCCACGGGCACATACTGATCGACCCTGCTGTTATTACCGATTTGACCTGAGTCGTTTGCACCCCAACAGTAGGCAAAATTTGATGCTATCGCGCACATATTTTGGCTAAATGCTCCACCGTAACTTAGAGCGGTGACTGAAGTAGTGCCAATGGCATTGCCTGCTGGGTATGCAGTAGCTGGGCCTGGTCCGGCGATTTGAACTGGTGTATTAACATTAGGATTGGGACTACCTTGACCATTGCCGACTTGGCCAGTGTTGTCAGCGCCCCAACACCAAACTTGGCCTAGGTTTGCACCATTATTACCTAAAGCACAAAAAGTATTGAAACCGGCGGCTAGCTGGTATGGTTGAAAAGTCGAAGGCAAATTAACTTTTATGGGTGCAGGGTTGTCAGTTGTAAAGGTACCGTTGCCCATTTGTCCGACATTTCCGAAACCCCAACACCATACTTGATTGTTAGCTAAGAGTATACAGTTAGAGAAATTTCCCGATACGATTTGGCGCACGCGATTGGTACCAATCCCTGCCGGATCTCTAATCACTCTCACCGGTAATGTACTGTTGTCGAATGTACTATCTCCGAGTTGACCATGATTATTTTGTCCCCAACACCAGGCACTGGCTGACAAAATACCGCAGGTTCGATTGGTACCGCTAGATGTAGCTTGAGCTAAGTTGTCAGTATCCCAACGCAGACTACGTTTTTGTACTACAGTGTAGGTTCTAATTACTGTGCCCGATCGGAGTAAAGAAGTCGTGCCAGTTGCGGTAATGGTTCCATTTGTGGGTGTAATATTTTGCTGTGCTGGATCAACGGTAAATGTAGTCTGAAGGGTAGTGTCATTATATACGTATTGGCTGAGTGAGCCATTAATTGTGCCATTACAATTGGAGTTTGGCATCAAAATGGCAGCACCCCAAGATACGGTTCGATTGTTTTGTTCGATGCACGCTAGTGCGTAGCTTGTACCAGCTTCGGCGGCAGCTTCGGCAAGTTTATTATAATAGCGATCTTTCGTGTCAATGTAATCAGTCGAAACCTGTTGGAGCAAACCAAGCAAAATCACCATCGAGGTTAAGGCTATTATCAGTATATATGCGACTATTGATCCGTTTTGACGATATTGATTCATGAATTTACCTTGGTTATTTTCAATGATATGGTCGAAGATATAGGATTAGAGCCACTAGGTTGCGTGATAGTAATGGTGATATCGGCGGCTATTGCGTCGGCCATTAAATTGCTAGTAGTATAAACATTTAGTAATGATGGAGGACTAGCTCGGTGATAGTTAATGCTAAACTGAGTGACGTTTTCGGCTACTATCTCATCAAATACGGTGCAACTAGCGACTGACCTAGGGCATGATAACTTTTGCCTAATACTCGAGGTCGGACCGCAGATAGCCGAAGTCGTGTCAGGTATAGTGCGCTTGTACAAAGTATTATTTTTGACAAAATAGACCGACAGGTATTCAAGAGGTTCGTTATCTTGAGCACTTGTGCATGGAAATGGGGTATCTTTCTTGAAGATCAGATTGCGATTAGTGTTGAGCGATATGTCCGACGTAGCCGGAGATGTTATAATTAAGGTTCGAAGACTTGATGATTGACCGCTATAGCTAAACTCTGTGCCAGCCGGTCCATAGTCGTTCGGATCCGGGTATTGAGCATTATTGACAGTTGTTAAAAAATTTGTCGCATAGCGAATGTCATGCTCTAGCCAATCCATAGCAATTTGAGCACGACTATCGTAGGTTGTCTTGGTGGCTGAACGTCGAGATTCATTGATGGCGGTGTAGAGCATAGCAATAAACACAAGCGTGATAAGTGGAATAATCGCAATCACAAGCGCCAACTCCACAATGGAAAACCCAGGTGATGAACTAGTACGTGAAAATCGCATGGACGACCTTCTGGCTACTTGAGCCGTATTCGACGGTGGATATTAACTTAACCGCCCTAAAGGCATTCGGAGCAGGACAGCCATAGGGCGCAGAAGCGGTAACAGTTTGGGTGGTGGGTGCGGGCAGTCCGTTTACAGCAGCAGTGCTCTGCCAAATTTGAGTACTTGTCGTGGTAGTACAGCCACCGTACCAGGTAATATCCTTTCCATTAGCGTATTGGCGGAGATTGGCATAGGCAATGTTGCTAGCTGTCATTCGCTGTGAGTTGCCAGTAGATATCCGTAGAGTGTTGGTCGCGGCGCTATAAATTCCTACCAAGAAAAGTACACTAATTACTAATGCGACAATAACTTCAACAATGGTAAACCCTGCTTCAACCTGTTTCATTGTTGGTGACTGCTTTCAACTACAACTAATTGACCGTCCAGCTCTTTTTCGTAATACAACTTATAGCGGACACACGAAGCCGAAGCCAAATTTGTACAGAGTGCATTTGCAAGGGTGAACGGCTGGTAGCGGTATTGGCTAGAAGTAATGTCGCCAGAGCTTAACGCAGTTGTCACGGCCACACTGCTGAGGCTAACGGAGGACATGCCTGGTGCTGTGACTATTTCTAGATTAGGAATGATCGCATTGATAGTGGCTGGCGTCACTTTGGGTGTGTCTGGATATGTACCGTTATTGTTGCGGTAGTACTGTTCAAAAATAGTTTTAATCGAGCTAATATCGGCTGCACGTTCATTATCACGTGCCGAGCGGTAGCTGTTTCTTGTCGCACTATCAACTAATGCGCCGATACCAATCAGGATACTGATAACGACAACAATCACAAGTGTTTCAATAATCGTAAACCCACTCTTATATTGCATACTGTATGCTCTTATCGCTTATGCTTTCTGGAGTTTATTATACACAAGACAGTAACTAAGAAGAAGGCATAATCAATGGTTCTTGTTCGATTATGATGGAGAACCTGGCGTTTACAGCGTCAATAATCTCTTGTCGAGCAGCGGCTAAATCTTGGTATGATCTGGCTGATTCGTTGATTAAAACTAATGCATTACGGTCGTGGAGGCGCATCCCATGGAGTACCTTACCTTTTAAACCGGTTTGCTCAATTAACCAGCCAGTTGGAATTTTGTAATGACCATTAGGCATGGGATATGAGGGCAGATTCTTAAATCGAGAAGCTAAATGTTTGTAAGTTTTAGAATCAACAACTGCATTTTTAAAGAACGACCCAGTATTCGGGTGGTTTATCGGATTAGGTAATTTATCGTGGCGAATGTTAATTACTACTTCGCGAATTGTCTGTACCGAAATATCCTTTAGGTCATGCTGGGCTATGTAATCTTCGACTGCCCGATAAAAAGGGGGCTCAGGAAGGTGTTTCGTTAAGTTCATTATTACGTCTGTGATTATATATCGACCAGAATGACTACCGCGAAAAATACTGCTTCGATAACCAAATTGACACTCCTCAGCAGAAAGTGTTAAAAACTGGTCAGTTTCGCGGTCGTAAACGTCGACCGATTCAATAACATTGGCTACTTCTTGGCCGTAGGCGCCAATATTTTGTACAGGCGCAGCTCCTACTGTGCCAGGGATGGCTGAAAGCGCCTCAATACCCGAAAGTCCCATTGCGACAGTTTTCTCGACAGTTTTATCCCAGTTTTCTCCGCCAGCAACTTTTATGCGTACCGTCTTCGCAATGTTTGATAGTACCGAAAAGCCTTGCGTGCGTAGTATCATGACAATTCCGTGGTAGCCATCATCGGTGACAATAGTGTTGCTGCCATCACCGAGAACATAGAGTGGCAAACGGTCTTTTTTTGCAAGTAAACATATATCCCGAACTTCTTCGTTCGTCCTAACAATCACAACTCTTTTCGCCTTGCCGCCGAGCTGCATCGTTACGTATGACTTGAGGGATATGTTTTCTTTGGTAATCATACTTACTTCTTAGTGTAGCATGGTGGTAAAAGTATCCATGACACGGAGTGATACTTTTGCTTAAAGGGCCATACGTGTCGCTATGACCACCGAACTAGAGATGCTGCCTCACGTAAGAATCGCAGGTCTCTCATTCTAATAAAATTACCTCCGTAATGTGTTGGGTCGTCATTTTCTAGAAGATCGATTGCCTCATCGATACTAGTCGCAATAACCATTTCGGCTCCATCTATAATCTCGCGCTCCTCCAGAGAGGGATCTGTCAGCTGCCCTGATTGATGGGCAATAAAGCAATAAGAATATTGCTCCATTTTTTCGTTGTTTCTGTATTCTATAATTTCTCCAACTTCAGAAGAAATCTTTGCCGGGCAGCCTATTTCTTCCAGGAGTTCCCTGTAGACCGCATCTTCAAGCGACTCGCCCTCGTTGACACCACCTCCTGGTAGCTTATGGTAGCCCTGTGTTGCCATCTTTAGCAAATACACGCAGTTATTCTCACCAAACACGACTGCGCGAGCAGCATAACGGACACGCCAGCCTTCGTTATCTAAATTATTTGCTCCATCAAATACATCTGAATCACGAATAACCACCAGTATCTTCATAATACTATTGTAACAAAAACAGAGATCTTCATCTCTGTTTTAAGCGTAAGCTATATGGAGGGTCTGAAGTCCCAGATTTGAAACTCAATCCGGAGGAGTTGTTTGCTGATTTAGAGTTGCTTTACAACCGAATGGTTGCACTTGGCGTAACGATGCGTGATGGTGAGGTGTATTTGGAGGATTTAGATGGAAAACTCTAGCCTTTACGACCAGAATACCTTCTACGGCCAGTTTGAGCGTGATTTACGGCGCGCCCGGCACGAAGTTATTATCGAGAGCCCGTTTATCACCACACGGCGCATGGCGGCACTGCTGCCCATTCTCACAAAGCTTCGTCGTCATGGGGTTATGGTGATTATCAACACAAAAGATCCAGTAGAGCATGATGGTGATTATTGCCGCCAGGCACTCGAAGCGGTGAGCATGATGCAAGAAATGGGCATTTTAGTGCTCTATACCATTGGTCATCACCGCAAGCTAGCAATTATCGATAGTGAGGTATTTTACGAGGGCAGTTTGAATATTTTGTCGTTTAGCGACAGTTGCGAGATAATGAGAAGAGTAGTATCCTCAGTGCAAGCAGAACAATTGATAGATTTTATAGGGATGAAGAATTATGTCGACCGCTGACGAAGATTTCAAAGATTTAGACCTCGCTGAAAGTGAAGAGGCGATACAAGCTGCGCTGAAGTTTCTTCGTTACAATGACCCGGCAAAAGCCAATCGCGACTATGCAATCTATATGCTAAAACGTATGGATGAAGTCTCTATCGGCATCGGCAGCAAGACTAAGCTCGATTTTGAAGAGTTTCTCAAAAAGCATGGCGACGATACGCCGAGCTAGAACGGCAGTATATCGGACGACTTTACGCCGAGAGCTTTGATGATTTTCTCGAGAGTTTTGAGCGACGGCACGACTTCGCCACGCTCAATTTTAGCGTAATGGTTTACTGTCGTTCCGGCGCGCTTCGCAACCTCAGCTTGAGTGAGGTTTTGCTGGTGCCGAGCGCGTTGCAAATTATTACCGATTTTAGACAGATCTTGTGACATTGACCTTATTATACAATGTTTGGCAAAGATTTATTTGCCGCGAGTGATTGGGTCGATGATTATCACTTGCTCGTCAATGGCCTGCTTTTCGGCCGGTGTGAGCGGTCGCTTCGGCTTTGGCCGGAAGATGATTTTGAGAATATCAAGCAGCTTGCTCATTATATGACCTTGCGATATTCTTCGTAACCCTTACTAACTAACTTATTCGCCAAGTCGCGCACCGATTGCTTTATATTTACATCGCTAGACTGGCCGGCAGTTGTCAGTATCGACATAGCGTTATCACGCCAGCTACCAATAGCCCAGCGGTCGCGTGTCGCGCCGTCTACCATCGCGTTGATAATACCTACGGCTTTTGCCGGATGGGTGGCCACTAGCTTCTCCAAGCGCTCTAGAACCGCAAAGTCCAGGTCTACACTGCCGGCAATTTTAAGAGCCTCAAGCAGCTTGTCCAGTGACCAATCGTCATCAAATTTGCCAGAAGCAAACCATGTACCAAAGTCTTCCAGGGCTTCTTTTTTACTATTATCAGCCTTGACCACTTCAACTATGGAGTCCCATAAACTAGCGAGGCGTGTTAGTTCCTCATCTGTTACTTCACGCTCGCGTTCATCGGCCTTGTACAGCCTGAAACCTATAAAATTGACGGCCTCGGCTAGATATTTAGGATGGGCGGTATTTAGCAGCTCTCTCATTATGGAGCCATCGCTCAAATCAGTCTGGCCATACCAGTAGTGTAGGCTCAAATGCTGAACAAGATGCCGCAGACCTTCACGCGCCGTACTGCGCTTCTTTTCATCCGGTGGCTGTATGGTCAATCTAGGTAGTTGCTGTCTATACACATCACCAAGTATCTCCATGGCATCTGGAGCTACGCTACTATAGCTCGTGTAAGTATCTATGGCGGCTTGACCCAATATATCATCAGAGAATATGGCATCTTTGTTTTTTTCAGCCCATTCTTTACGCGTGTGATAGATAGGAGAGAAGTGCATGCCGTATACCGTCCTGATTGTCTGCGTAAGATCCTCTAGGCTCCTGGTTAGCTCATCAAACACTTTGTTTTTGAACTCATCACCGGGCTCGTTGCGATTCGCCCATATCATAGCGTGGATTATGCCGTGCATTGCTTCGCCACGTATCGTGTTGAGTGATAGCGATGCAGGGTCTAGGTTGCCTTCTTCGCTCTTCTCGTATTCTACTGTCGGATCTTCATCACGGCACAGTAGCAATGTTAAGTCCAGTACATTGTCAGCCTCTTTGGCTGTGATTCGCTCCCGCGTTTTGTCTTCATTTTTATCAAATGCTTTTTCGCTAAATCGTGCGGCGCTTGCTCGTGCCCACTTGTAATAGTCGCGCGATTCATCATTCTCTCTCGGTTGCGTGTTCAATACGACCGTGATGACTTTTGCCGCTTTGCCGATTTGCTCTGGTGTTAGGTCATCTATTCCTTTATAAAACGCATCAACCACGGAGTAGAAGTATAGATATTTTGTGTCGGCTATCCTTGGCAGTAAATCTATAAACCTATCCGGATCGTTCTTGGCCGCCGCTTCGACATTATTGCCGAGCGCTTCGCGATCGGAGTATAGAGAAGACTCCGGCTCATACGTCTTCAGTTTTTCTATCAGTGCATCATCGTCTAGCGCATCAAATTCTTCCTGCGACATAGCATGCTTTTCGCCAACCCAGCCACCGCCGCCGAAGCTCACGGCCGGCTGCTTAATAATGCTGGCAAACTCCTTGGCCAATGGTTTGTGTATATCTTCTAGCTCCTTGGGCAGCGCGTTATTCCGTAGTGCGTATTCCACGGCGCGCTTAATAATGGATAGCCTTATGCTGAGCAGGCCATTCAGCTGCTTCACTTTGGCTTCGGTCGTAATTTGATCCGACTTCACGAGCGCAACCAGACTCTGTATCAGGGCGTCAATTAAAACATCCACCGTGTCTGGATATTCGCCGTTATCTTCAACAACTGGCCGCCATATTAGTGACATATCCTGTAGGGTTTTCTTGTCCTTGGATTCCTTGATGTCATTGTGCTTGTACCGCACATAATCGCTCACAAGGTTGGCGTACATGCTCACGGCCTTGTCCGGTGCTTTTTCTATGAACGCCGGAGTGATTTTCTTCACCAGCTCTTCGTAGTCGTAGTCGCTATATCTAGTTCTTGGATGAAGCCATAGTTTATGTTCTTCCTTTTCCGCTTCCGGATCCGGCATCACTTCAAGTACTATCTTTGCTATGTCAGACGCTTCCTTGGCGGCACCGTCATTTACGAATTTAACAATCAAATCACCAACGGCCTTATCCAATAGTAAATACTGCGGCTTTTTGACATATTCCTTGACTTTGCTAGTTGCGGCAACGGCCTTAGGGGTGTCTATTTTCAGTAGCGCTTCAACCACATTTGTCATGACGCGCTCGTTATCTGTATCAGGTAACTTTTTGATGATTTCCAGGACTTCATCCTGCGCTTTGTCGGCTATACGCACTAGGTATTCGCCTTCTTCCCACACAGGGAACCATATGTAGCCGTCCTTTCGCACTTCCGTTATAGCGTTATCAAATACCTTTTCTTTTGCCAGTGGAGCCAACCAGGCCGGATTGTTGATTGACTTGAAGAAGTGGTCGCGCGCCGCCTGAGTGGTATTGATCTTCTTCAGTACCTTAGCTATCAGGTCATCGGTAATCATGCCGCTTCTCCTTCTGCGATGTAGGTATCAAGCTCATCAAAATCTTCCAATGTTCGCGAACCGATAAGGTTCAGGAATACATCTTCCAGGTCAGTGAGCTTCTGCTGCAGTTCTTCAATAGTAGTTTCCTTGCCGTGATGCGACACGCCAACAGAGTAGTCCTTGATGTCTTTGTAGGTGGTGAGTTTTGCCTTCAGCAACTGCTCTGATATCTGACCATTTTTACCAGCCAGTGTACGTATCATAAGCTCTGCTTGGTCAGTTCTATTTTCACCATCTACGGTCGTTTTAGGGTCGGTGGACTGAATAGGGACGGCCGGTATTTCATACGGTGCTTTTTCGATAAGTTCGCGTATAGAGTGTGCTGCCTGCGGTAACATATCGGGGTTATCGCTTGAATTCAGTACCGCCCACGCGCCTTCTAGCATGTTGGCGAGTTTCGGTGCTTCTTTTCTAAATATGCCCAGCAGTTCATTTGTGCCTGGCTCAAATTTAGTTACGGAACTAGCAAGACTAGCATCCCCTGCTGATTTAGTAGTTTCTAGCTCCGCATCTTCCATTTAGCCCTCGATGATAGCGACTTCTTCAGGCGTGAGGCCGTAGAGTTGATAAACGAGCTGGTCTATATTACCTAGGCATTGATTCCTTTCGCCTTCAGACAGACCTGGCGAGTAAATCCTTTCAACTTCATTTTCGATAAGTTTACAATCTTGAGTACCTATAGTTGGCAAGGGAACTGACTGTAAGAATTCTTTTTTGTACCTAACTCCAGATGATCCGAGTATACCTCCCGAATAAAAGTGCTTATATAAATAAGAAAACACTTTTGAATTTAGTAATCCAACAAGAAGCCTAAGGTCGTTACCCGTAATAATAAATGCCGTGTCATTTGTGTAGAATCCTTCTCGGTCAAGATGAAATCTACCTGTATCTTGAACGATATCGGAATATATTATCTTTTCATCTTCAAACTTATCGATGTATGAGCAGTTTCGCAAGTTCCACCAATTAGCGCCTTTTTCTCCTCGATTCTTAAACTCATCTCCAAAATCGTTCAGGTAAGCAACGAGTGAAGGGTAGTCATTCTCGATATCAATAGGGGGTATATCGTTGGCCTTCACGCCATTATGAAGACATAGTAAATAGAAGCCTTTGTGAGTGTACCCGTATTGAGTTAAGTCTTCACCCCTTAGGATAGGCTTTATAACTTCAATGTTCTTGGCATCCAATTTTATTAATTCACGCTTCCTGGCTTCATCGAGAATAAATGTCTTATTGGCACCCGTGAGAATACCATAATGAAGGCTTACATCGTAGGAGGCCAGGGTGTTTGTAAGTGCGTTTACTTTTTCATACAGTACATTCTGGCGGCTGTCTAATATCAGCCAGGGGTCTGATCCGTGATACATGCAGTTAGATGAGTTGTCATTGACGTATGCGTGAAGATCATTGTTCTTCGAGTAGTCTCGCTCTATTTTTGTTGCTTTGACGCTACTCGACGATAGATGGGGTTCGGACTTACGCCAGATAAAAATACTAGTATCAACACTCGCGGTCTCAAAAACCTTGTAGGAGTTAAAGTCAATGAGTGATTTATACCCACTATTATTCAAGAAGTACGATCTTAATTTCTTACCATAACTAGACCTCATCCATTTATTTGAGGTGATATATACCCCAACTCCGTCATATTTAAGTAGTTGATTTGCCGATTCAAAGAAAATGACGTATATATCACCACTACTAGAGAAGGTTTCATAACGGGACCTTTTAATTGTGTCTTTGTATTTGAGCTTCTTAATCTGTACGTAGGGCGGATTGCCTATTACTATGTCAAAATTATCGAGTCCAAACATCCACTCTGAATCAAACCACTCGGTAGCTTTATGGCTGAAAGGGTCCCAATCTGATAGCTCGTTATAAAGGTCTGACGTAGAGTTGCTAGAAGCGATACGACTGCGTAGCATGTCCATCTGTAGGTTTTTGAATTCTACTTGCAGGCGGGCACGTTCATCGGCGTTTGCTCCGAAGTATTGATTGCGGATACTCTTAAGCTGTTCAATGTGCGATACATCTTCAAACAGGTTCAAGCCTTTGCCTTTTGCAGCGGTGTTGCTGTCGGGCAGGCTTACTAATGAATTAGCAGTGACAAACTTGAAGTCTAAGTTCGGTAGGGCATGGACGCCGCGGTTTGGCTTGTCATCATCAACCTCTTCCTCAATGATGAGTGTTAGGAAACAACGCAGCTTTGAGATCTCGGTAGCAATTGTCTGGATGTCTATGCCAAAGATAGTTTCGCGAATTACACCGTATTTGCGTAGCCAGTCGTAGTTTTCGCTTTCGTATTTTTCTTGGATGTCACGTTTTAGTTCCGGTGAAGCAATGCTTTTCAGCTGATTTTCGAGCCATATCTCGGCGCGTGGATCGGCCTGTTGTAGTATGTAGACAACCTTTTGCAGGATGCCGATTGGGAATGCACCAGAACCACAAGCAGGGTCTAATATAGTTAGTCCAGCCAGTGCTGTGACTATCTTCTGTCTCTCATCGTTAGAGAGGGGGTGCTCGTCATCATCGGCTTGCCCCCAACTTATAAGGGCTTTGAGCTTGCTTTCATCTGTACCAGTTTTGGTTTTTAGGAACTCTAGCAGCGAGCTGTCTACCATGTAGTCTACAATTTCGCGCGGGGTGTAGAAGCTACCAGTGCTCTTGCGAGCGGACTCGCCAGTTTCTGGGTTAATCTCGGCCAGCAAGTTCTCAAATATACGACCGAGCATTTCTGGGTCGATCGACAAGTCTACATCATAGCTAGTGTTCTCATCTACGGTGAAGTTATATTGTTCTAGCACTGTGAACAGTTCACTGAACCACTCATTTGGAATATGGGTTAGGCCGGGAGTGCCCGCGCCATTGAATGAGTTTTGACTGTAGAAGTCGCCGCGCTGCGGGCTGAATAGACCACCATTTAGGTATGGCACAGTCGAGAATGGCGCTTCACGCAGGCTCTCATGACGATTTTCGACTCGTTTGTTGAGCAGTTCGAAGAATAGAGGCTCTAGAATACTGTGGTAATAATCAGCATTGCTTGCCACGGCATCGAGCGAGAGTAGCTCGTTCGGTACAATAGCAACACCGGCCGTGCTCTTCTTTTCTTTCAAGAACCAACTGAATATAATACGGCCAATCAGACGCACTGCGAACTCTTGATGTTCAACATTCTGGCTGACTACGCTATTAATCTTGAGTAGGCCGGGATACTTGGTCGCACCACGCTCACCACCCACAAGCTTAGTAAATAGATCAGCGACAGATGCATAGAATTGCTTGTTGACGACTTCGACAGAGAAGCGCTCTTGCAGCTGCTTAATGTCTTCAACCTTGCCTTTTTCTACTAGGTATTTGTACGGAGTAACCGTCTTCGCGCCTACGCCCAACAAGTACGAATAACGGCGTGGATTGCTATCTTTTTTCACTACCTTGCCGTCTTTAATTTCTAGTGTAGAGGTAAGTAGCGACAAGCGCCATTGATCGGCGCCATCGTGGAAGGCGATGATTGCATTGCGAATACTGTGCTCTCGGAGCACTTTAAATGCAGCCTGAGTAATGGCGATACGTCTATTGGTGTCGGTTTCTTCACATTCAGCTTCAAGTACGGTAACTTCTGCCTTGCGAGAAGCGCCCAGCTGGGTAACTTCCGTAAGAATTGATTTATCCGGAGTTCGGACCGAACGCTCATCTAGCTGATAGTCGGGCAGAAAGTCTTTTAGAAAACTGTTTAGTGATTCTTTGTTGAAGGGCTCGCTTAATATCATTTACGTAAATCTTCCGTGAACATAATTATTTCGGTCACACTGTCGATTGCCTCTGCCTTCTGCTTAATGACGTTCAGGTAGTGTGGTGCAAATTTTTTCTTTAGTTCTTGGACTGCAGCGCCAAGATTATCTTCGTCTAAGCGAAGCTGGGCAATGTACTTGAGCTCGCCGTTTGATAGGTCATCAAATTCACGGATGGCATCGTAAAGATCAAAGAGGTAGTCGCGCTCCGGTGAGTAAAGCTCTTTGAGCGCTTCAACGATCTTAATGGCATCTGCTCGACGGCCTTGTATTTTCGGCAGTGGGTGCGGTGCTGTGATGCGCTTGCGTAAAATCTCGAACTTCTTGTCGAGTTGGGCATCGCCTTCGTGTGCTTTTTCGTCTTGATCTGCTTTGAAGTGCGGCAGTACAAATTCCGGTGATACAATTGCTGCTTCTTGGTCAAATTCACCGGCAAGAGCAAACAAGATGCCATTACCTCGTTTGGCGAATGATATTGAGACGTTTTCCATGCGGCCATCACGAACGATACGTGTGCGCTCTGGGATTTCTTGGACCTCTTGCAGTATCGACCTGTCGTGCTTTATGGAGTTGTAGATATTTCGGTATTCATTGTCCCATGAGCGCTCTTGCGTTTCTTGATCGGCTTCATCGTATGTCTTCTTAAAGTAGCTACGCAAATCTTCATCAGGAGTAAGAGTCCTGGTGTCGCTACCGACGATACCGTTAATCAATAAGACCTTGAGGGTGCTAATGGCTTTCGTCTTTGTTATATCTTCGCCGACACCGGTTGGGAAGAAGTTGTAGATAAATATCTTGTCGAACATCTTCTGATTTATGCGGTTGATACGACCAATTCGCTGAACGACGCGCGTCGGGTTGTACGGGATGTCGTAGTTAATAATGATGCCTGCGCGGTGAAGGTTAAAACCTTCAGAGAGTGCATCGGTTGCGACAATGATGTCGTAGTCATTTTTTCGGTCGCCATCGTAAGAAGCGTCGAAGTTCTCTGATACAACCTTTTTCATTTCGTTACCTGACCCACCGGTATAAAGCATCGTGCGCTCAAAGCCATGTTCGCGAAGGTTCTTGTAAACCCACTCGGCTGTATCTGCGTAGCTCGAGAAGATAACGATCTTTCGGCTCGGGTCTTGATTCAGGAACTCAGAAATCTTACTTTCTACGTAATCTTGCTTTGGATCTTTGCCGGTAGTACCGTCAGCAAACCATTCGTTCTTTATCTCTTGCAATAGTTCTAGGTCGTGACGAACATACACTGCAAAAGCTGGCTCAAATAACTCGCTTGGTACCGGTACGGCATTGCGCTTAATTGCATCGATATCAATTTCTTCGCCACTCTCAATGAGCCCCATAATTGCATCGATGCTGTCGAAATCTTCCAGGTCGTCGGGGTCGACAAGGTCGCCCTTCTTTTGAATCGGGACATAGCCTTTTTCCCACCACTTCAAGATGATCTCGTGCGAAGAAATCATCTTATTAAGAGTAGATTGGAAGGCATACTTCGAGCTTTCAAAACGCTGGACAAGCAAGCGGCGCATGAACGTAGCAAGGTTTGCCTGTGCGGTCTTAAGGTCGGATTCGTCGAAGAAATTACCATATTTTTCGGTGAATTCAGCACGGTCCTTAATGTACGATGCTGATTGGTAGCGAGCACCACTGAATCCGTTGTCTGAGTCGGTAATTTTCTCAAGGGTTGTAATGTAAAGCTCTAGAATGTTACCCAGGTCATACTCGAGTAGTTCTGGGCCTACAATATCGGGGAACTCAATGTTTTGATTACGTAGGTCATCGGCATATTCTTTGATTTCTTTCAGATCAATACGAGAGCGGCGAATAACAATCGGCTCTATGAGTAAGCGCAACTCTCGGCTGAGTTTTTGAAGCTCTTCGCGGATCTCGGGCGTTAAGGCCTTTTTGCCTTCTTTTTCGAGCTTTCGGTATTTTACGATAAGGTCATCGAAGCGAAGCCCTAGGTTGTCTACCGAGTTAATAGTTGAACGGCTCGGGGTCTGGAATAGCTTGACCATCGCAAATAAATCTTGGGGTCGGTTGTTGTACGGCGTCGCAGTCAAAAGTAGTACCTTATTATCCGGGTGTGAACGGGTCAACTGATGGAGCCACTGATAATCATCCGTCAGCTCGTTACGGTAACGGTGTGCTTCATCGATAATGTAGAGCTTTGGTTCGCTGTCCTTTGCATACAGGTCATGGAGGTGCTGAATTTTACCGCCGCTTTCTACATGTGCACCCGGAATCTTGAAACGCGTCGCGTAGTCTTGCCATTGTCCCTTGAGGTGCGGAGGAGTAATGATAATAGTGCTCATTTCAAGGTTATGCGCAATAGCAGAAGCAATCACCGACTTACCAAGGCCCACGACGTCTGCAATAATGACGCCGTTGTTTTTATTTACACAATTAATGCCGGAGCGAATCGCGTCAAGTTGATACTTAAGGTTCGAGAATTTACCACTGGTGATTGCGTGCGGGGACTTCACGTCCTCGTCTTCAATCTCGGCATATAGCTCATGTAGAACACGGATAAATATCTTGTACGGGTCCGGCGTAGCGTGAATCCAGAGCTTCTTCTGAATTTGATTCAGGAAGCTATCCTCAACATCTGGAGTATCCTGGACCTGAATGTCAATTGCGTTTGAGTCATTCCATAGTTCACTGAACTTATTCTCGTACTTATCGTAGCTATCATTGTCCATATACTTGTCGTTAAGTTCACCCTGGCCAACCAGGCCGTTGTAGGTGAAATTCGACGAACCCATAAAGACACTACCTTTGAAGTCGCCACCCTGAGAAAAGTCGGGCTTGTTCGTAAGGATATAGGCCTTGGCGTGGTTCTGTTCATTGGTCATGCGAATCTCAAGAGTTCCATCACGCAGCTTATCCTCAAAAATTTTCTGCATGCGCTGGTCTTCGGTTCCATCAAACGCTTCTGAAAGGGCAGATTTATTGAAGAGCTTTACAAAACCATCTGTGTATTGCTTCTTCTTTTGGGTGCGAGTAAGACTGAGGTAATTGCGGCTCTGGAAGGTGTCTAGTCCAACGTTCGGATCAATTTTCATAGCGGAACTGAGCTCGTCAACAGCAGCCGGATCGATTGCCTTACCGACAAGAATGCGAATCTTTTTGTCTTTGAGCTCATCGACCAGCGCTGAAAAACCCGAGAAGTAAAAATAGGCCGTGAGGATGTCGATACGCCCTGTGCTTGGCAAAGCATTCTTTAGTGCCTCTTGTAGTGTTTTCTCTTTGTTGTCGATAAGCCCCATGTTACTCAGTCCTTCCTTTCGCCAGGTCATCAACTCTAATCGGCAGCAGCCCTTCAGCCTCCATTTGATCTAGTACGAGACGCGTTAGATCGTTGTCGATGAAGTTTATACTATACTCGCGGCCACCTTCTTTTAGCGTAGTCAGGTAGCCAGCATCGCGCATTTTCTTAATTTGGTTAGCAACCGCAGAAGGCACAACATCTTTGTCCCACAGGTCGGCAATGTCAGCTGCTTTAATGGTCTTCTTACGCACGGCGCGTTCCAATATACTCGTCTCCAGTCTTGTCAGCACCCCAGCCGAGTTGAGACGTGATATAGCCGGTAAGAGCAGTTTGCCGTTCACGAAATTACTATCTGCTAGGCGCAATGTTTTCTCGGTTTCGTCTTTTATACCGCTTAGGAAATATTCGCTCCAGTCAAGTAAGCCCGTGTCATCACCCCTATCTGCACGTTCCAACATGTCGTAGTATTTGTAGCGGTCACCAGCGAACACAGCTGTCGGATTAAATAGGCGGAGTGTGTTTGGTTCAATGTACCCCTTCTTGCAAAGCATTGCGTATGTCAGAAGCCGCACGGTACGGCCGTTACCATTGCCGAACGGGTGAATCCATACGAACCGGTGGTGTGCCAGTGCGATCTTAAGTAGCTCATCGCGGCTATTCGTATCACTGCCTATATATTCAATAAGCTCGCGCATCAAGTCGGCTACATCGTAGTGTGACGGTGGAGTATGCTTTGAATTTGCAATTGAGACATCTTTAGTACGGAAACCACCAGTGTGGTCATCGCCTTCGCGGGTCAAACCACTAACGACAATTTTATGGAGCTCAAGTATGAAATCACGGCTTATTGGCATGGCTGCAATATGCTCGTCAATAAAGTCGAGCGCATGCATGAGGTTGATGATTTCCTTCATGCTCTCATCCTCATTTTGCACATTTTCGCTTTTTCGAGCGCGCTTTTCCACGAAGCCTGCAAGTGTCGTATGATTGCCTTCGATACGAGCACTAGATAGCGCTTCGATGATATGGAAAAGATTTTTGAGTTGTACGAATATCTGTTGGCTTGTTGAACTAGAGACGCTACGTCCTCGCAAGTGTTCTAGCTGAATTATGATGTCCGTTAACTTCGAATTGTAGTTCGGCTCTGGCGTTTTGATCATATGTCTACTGTATCACAGTACTTCACTCGTGAATACTACATTATTTCACTCATTTTTTATTTTTACAGGGGCGATATTTCACTTTTGCTTGTCGTCATATTTCATTCCTCATACCTCATCGGCAAGCTATGGGACTCCAGCTCCTCCTCCCAGTCCACCTCCTCGGGTCTGAGCCACACTTTCTTCTCGCCGCTCAGTAGTCGTTCTCTGGTGGTTGTAAACACGAGGAAGTCCGCCCATAAGTCTTCGGTCATTCTCACCACTCTCTTCTCGGTGTTCTGGTTGCCGCAGACAATGAGCAGATGCGGGTAGGTATACTCATCGTTCTCATCAGCATAGTCAATATGCTGGTTAATACGCCGTCTAATCTTCCAACTCTCATGACGCTCAGGGAAGTACTCCATAAAGTAGTCTGGGATTTTGTCTGTCTTACCGACAAACTTGGCAAAGGGCGGCGGCGTCAAGTAGAAATCATCGCTTCCTAACTGGTATTTGGTATAGAGTATGAGCTTGTCGTCGTATTGCCGCCGAATCGCTCGTGCCACAGTGCCAAGTAAGAACTGTTCATCTATCTGCTCATCTGTGAAGGTTTTGTTCTTGTAGTGGAGCTGTGTTCGTTCATGCCCAAGTTTCTTAAGATACCGTATACCGAGTGGTGCTAAATAGTAAATAACTGGTCTCTGCCGCAATCTATACGTCTTGTCATACATCTTTACGACATACCCTCGATCAACTAAGACACTGAGTCTCTCATATACCGTTGATCTATCTTTCCCTATACTCTCTGCTACAACATCACTACTCACAAACCGATACTTTCTAACAGCCAATAATAACGTCACCTGACTATCCGAAATCTTGTACCTTGTTTTTGGCTCATACCGCTTCATACATTTGCCTTATATGTATATATAAAGAAAGGAGAGAAAAGAGCTAACAGAGAAAAAACAACAAAATGTATGGTATTTGCATAGTGGGGATTTTATCCACAGGAATTTAGCATAAAAGTATTGCAACTATTCATATTCGGGTGGTATACTATTCATATAAAGCATAGTTGATTGGGCAAAATTATGTCAAGAACAGCGGGGTCAAAAAACAAGACGAAACCAGTAACCGAAGGGGTATTCGTTTATGCGCTGGAACAACGCATGCGAATCATAGCCGATCTGGTTGTTGAGCGAATTTTAGAAGATCAGGACGTGGGAGCCAAGATAGCTACTATCCTGAACATAGGAGCGGACGATGCAGCCAAACAGTGAAAGAATCGGCCTGCTTGCTATACGAGTATCATCTGGTAAACAGAAACGCGAGGGCGATTCGCCGGAGGAGCAGCGGCAACGAGGCGAGAGCCTTGCAAGGACGCAGAATATACAGATTATCGATTCGGTCGTTTTGGTTGAGTCGGCATCACACGAAGAACAGCCAATGCAGGCAATTGTTGAAAAGTGCCGAGAGAATCCAGCAATCGAAGTTGTTCTCATTAAGGCCATTGATCGTTTCACCCGTGGCGGTTCGGGCGCATACATTAAGCTCAAAGAACAGCTTGACGAGCTCAATGTAACACTTATCGATACATTTGGTATTATCGATACTCGACGTGTCAATACATTGGAGTATACAGGTTTTAAGTACTACTGGAGCGACTATAGCCCCAGTTTCAAGAGCGAGATACTCGAGGCCGAACACGCCAAGGACGAACTACGTGACATCATGACGCGTATGATCGGTGCTCAGATCCGCTACACGCAACTGGGCTATTGGATGCGAATGCCGCCCTACGGCTTCGTGAGCGAAATGGTTGATAGCAACCACGGTAAGCGCATGATACTCAAGCCGCATCCCGAGGAGTCTGTATTTATTCGCCGGGTTTTTGAAATGAGAGCTCAAGGTATCTATAGTAACCAAGAGATCGCCGATACCTGCAATGGACTTGGGTTTAGGACACGCAAGACGATTGTGCGTGATCGATATGACCCTTCAAAGATCAAGAGCGTGCATGGCGGGAAGCTGATGGACGAGAAGATGGTTGATCGTTTCATCCACCGACTGATTTATGCTGGTGTAATTCAGGAGAAATGGACGCATGACAAGCCGGTTAAGGCACAGTTTGACGGCTTAGTGTCGATAGATATGTTTAACGACGCTAATCACGGCAAATATATCATTGAACTCAACAGCAACAGAGTAACTGTTCACCGTAGAGAGCTGCCGGAATGGCAGAAGATCAAAAAGATTATCAATGACAAGTTTCCGTACAAGAAAGTCATAGGCTGCCCCTACTGCGGAAAGCCGCTGTCCGGAAGTGCGGCGCGTGGCAAAATGGGCAAATATTATCCAGCCTACCATTGTTCTCGTAACGGTCACTATTTTAGAAAGCCGCTTGCTGACTTTGATGCTGCAATCGAGCGTTTCATAAAGAGTATTGAGATCGCACCAGAGTACATAGATAAGCTGACTCAAATGATAGCCGAATCGTATGAAGAAAAAGTCTCACGAACTACCCAAGACAATGACAAGCTTATTGAGCAGAAACAAGCTCTCGAAGCACAAATCCGCGTCACGCTTGATCATATGAAGATACTGACGAGTGAGACGGCAATAAAGTACATGGAAAACGATATCGTAAGCACGGAGAAGCAAATCAAAGCGCTCGATGAACAGTTGCTCTGTCAGGCCGAGAACACCGTCGATATGGAACAGGTTTTACAATACGCGAAGTACCTGTTGAAACACCTCTACGAACTTGTATTTAACACTAGTAACCCGCTCCGCCGCTCGGCATTTTTTGCTCTCATATTCAACGCTATGCCAACGTACGCTGATATAGACTTTGAAACACCAAAAAACAGCCCGCCAACAGATATGAACGGACTGTTTCAGGTAGCACTGGGCTACAAATCTACACTTGGAGGGCCAGGAGAGACTTGAACTCTCGACACCCTGCTTAAGAGGCAGGTGCTCTAACCAGCTGAGCTACTGGCCCATGAGTTGTATCAGGGGCCAGTATAGCAAATTTATAGTGCACTGTCTATAAGCGAGCGACTAGTAGCTGCGGCTTGGTGAATAGTATGGGCTAGTGCTTCTTGACCTTTCTTGAAGACTAGAAAATATGCCAAGTGAAATCGCAGCAATAACAAGTATAACGTAGAGTGCACCAAGAACGAGAGTCACAATAAATAGAGTTTTAGTATATTGCTGATCGCGTGGTGTTGCCGCTAGTGGTTGACCCTCTCCATCAATTTTATTGCCGATTGCGAGCAGGAAGAAGTCAACAAGTGTCCAAATTCCAAGAACAATAGCAATTACATATCCTACCAAAATAAGCATCAATGGTAGTGATGCGACAGCCAATCCAAATCGAACCCAACCTTGGGTCTTGTTGCCGAGGTATAGCTGGTGTACACCGAAGTAGCCAAAACTAAGCAAAAGTCCGAAGGCGGCAAGTAGGTTGCGTGGTTGGTTACTCAGTGGAGCCGGTTGAGTATTGGCTGTGACTGAGTTTTGGGGAGCTTCATTAGCAGCATTAGTAGTGTTGTTGTCCATACGTTCTCCATTTATTAATATGATAGTTATACTATAGCACCACGCTATATTGAAAGAAAGTTGTGCTATACTTAACAGAGTAAGTGTACTAAATGCACCCGTAGCTCAGTGGATTAGAGCATCTGTCTTCGGAACAGAGGGTCGTAGGTTCGAATCCTTCCGGGTGTACCACAAAAAATAGGCTAGCATGTCTAGCCTATTTTTTGTGGTAGCATGCTGCAAGCATGCGAGAACCGACGAAGTAGGTACGGTAGAGCGAGCAAAAGAACGCGAAAGCTTGCTTTCGACCGTTTGTAAGCGGAGGAGACTTTAGCCGATATTATTCCGGGTGTACCAATTTTTATGACTGCACTTAACCTGTTTTCTATGCCAAAACAAGAAGAATCTAGCATTTTTAGTATTTTGAGTAAGATATACTAGGTATAGTAAAGGAATAGAACTAATCGAAGTATAATCTATGAAACTAATCATACTTTTTGGGCCGCCAGCTGTGGGTAAGGCAACTGTAGGTGATCGTATTGAAAAACTAACTGACTTTCGCATGTTTCATAACCATATGGCGACCGATGGTATTATGCATATTTTCGGAAAAAATTCTGAAAGTGAAAGCAGGCTCAGTCGTGAGGTCCGAAGTTTGATTATTGAGGAGGCAGCAAAAACAAATAAAAACCTTATTTTTACTTATGTATGGAATTTCGCAAATCCACGTGGAAAGAACAATATCGATCACTACAAACAACTCTACGAGCAGCGCGGTGGCAGCGTACATTTTGTTGAATTGTTTGCCCCGCTAGAAGAACGCGTGCGTCGCGCTGACTCAACCGAGCGATGGCAGCGAAAATATCATTCAGCTGATGGCAAGGAAGTACGTGAGCTAGAACATACGAGGTATTTCATAAGCCCAAAGCCATTCTACTACCCAGAACACTATCACGAGCTTGATACTACAAACCAATCGGCTGATGAGACAGCCGCCGAGATTGTACGTTTACTAGCCGATTATTAGCGCAAATTCTCAGTAAGTATTTCTTGTAGGTTTATGCGCAGTGAATCGACGTCAGAGTAAACGATAGCATGCATACCGATCTTTTCTGCTGCTTTCACATGTCTTGGGTTGTCATCAATAAATACGCATTCATCGGATGACGCAGAAAGTTTCTGCATTACATATTCAAATATTTCCGATTGCGGTTTGATCAAACCGACTTCGCTTGATATGGTGATTTGGTCAAAATATTTTTCAAGGTCGTATTTAGCAAGTTCGTTACGCAGATAACTTGATGATGAATTTGAAAGCAGTGCAATTTTGTACGTATCTTTTAATGTTGCTGCAACATAATCGACAAGTTCTTTGTTAAGGAGATTACCCGATTCCATTTCATACTCAATGGTTTTAGTTGGCTGTCCGGAAATGGTACTGAGCGCCTCGAAAAACTCTTGGTCTGAATAGTTACCATTGTCGTGGAGTTTTGTGGCGGCAAGGATTTTGCTCTCATGACCATAGCTATGCTTTTTGAGCCAACCATCAAAACCGTCGGTACGAAAAACACCAAAGAAATCGAATATAATGACTTTGATCATAGTGACAGTATATAGTATCTTTCGTTGGTTGAATGAGCTGAAAGTAGAAAATAAAAAAATGCTACAGTTACGTTTAGTGATGTGGAAATTTTTGACGACTATACGCACAGCTGAGTCTAAATTTATATCTGGTAAATACAAGCGAAATGTAGTATCATAACAGGAGTTTATGGATGCTCTCAATCAAAAAGGCCAGACCTTAGTTCAGCGGCTGATGCAAATTCGGCAGCAGGATAGCGAACGTTCGCAGCAAACGATGCATGCAGAAAAAGTGCATGTGGTTGGTGTTGGTGGTGCGGTGACGGCCGCCTATGAGCAACTTCGCAACGCAGCAGCTAATACAGAAGAGCATCTGCTATTACAAAACGCCATCCGTCGTTTCTACCGGCAACTTTTTATCACGCGTGATAGCGCTACAATTTTGCGCAGTGGTAACGAGCTGGCTGTTGAATTAACCCTCGCTGGCTATATTCCAAACGATCAGCTTGATAAAAATCAAATCGAAGCAATTTCACAACTTGCCACTAGGTATTACGCGGCTTACGAGCACATTCTAAATCAGCCTAATATTCATGTCAGTCGAGCGAACGTTTGGACGCTTGATGTGCTGGCTGTCGAAATCGAATCTATTATTAATGATCATGCACGTCGCAATGCTTTTGTGGAATTTGCGCACACCGAGCTGTCGTCACAAATCAACGAGTCAGTAATCGGTGAAAAATCAGTCGATGACTTTGGAGCGGCACTCTATGTGGCAATTCACTATGCACTACTCAAATCTGATGATGCAACAATTCGAACAGTACTGCTTGGTCGCTATCATGTTGAGCCTGGCTCTATTGAACAGTACCTCACGATCAATCAGCATCTTGATAAACTGCTTGGTTCATCGTATGTCGATAAATTGAAGCATGTCGTGGATCGGTTGGGAGCGCCCCTACGAATTTTACGCCATATGATCGATGAGCGGACAGATATAGATACGCTACTACCGCGCCGTCAATCTTTTTTGGAAGAGTATGAAAAACAAGTTGTTGCCGAATATGAACTTGTAGGTAAACGGATTAATAGGGCAATTATTCGCAGTGTAATTTTCTTAATTATTACTAAATTTTTGATTGGTATTGCCATTGAGGTGCCCTATGATCTTTGGGCACACGGCGCTATATTAATGGTGCCGCTTGCGATCAACCTACTGTTTCCACCACTCTATATGTTGGCGCTGCGAGCAACTCACACACTGCCGTCCTATGCTAATACCGCAGCGCTAGTTGATCGTATTGATTCAATGCTATACGGCGATAAAATTGTCCTAAGTAAATCGGCGATTAGTGGTCGAACTTATAGTAAAACGTTCTCTTTAATCTATGTATTAATCGGTCTAATTGTATTTAGTGGCGTAATTTATCTACTACTCAAGCTTAATTTTTCATTTGTGCACATTGCAATATTCTTTGTATTTTTATCAGCAGCAAGTTTTCTTGGTTTTCGTTTGAGCCGGTTGATTCGAGAGTTGGAAGTCGTTAAAAGCACCTCAAACGGCATGACGTTTGTCCGTGATATTCTATACCTTCCATTTGTTGTAGTAGGGCAGTGGATGAGCGACAAGTATAGTCGGGTCAATATCGTTACGATTGTTCTCGATATGCTAATCGAGCTACCGTTAAAAACCATTCTTCGTCTCATTCGCCAATGGGGTGCCTTCATCGACGATCGAAAGGATCGTTTGTAGCCTGATCGTTTATGGCAAAACTTTTATATGGCAGAGAGCTAGCGCTTTACATAAAAAATCGTCAAGCTAAACAGGTACGTGCGTTGCGTCAAGCTCATGGCCTTATACCAAAGCTAGTGATTATTCAAAGCATCAATGCATCTGACATTATTGAAACGTACGTACGTATAAAAAAGCAGTATGCCGAGGATATTTTAATTGAAGTTGATATTGTTCGGTGCAGCCAGGTCGATATGAAAGGCGCAATAGATAAGGCCAATCGCGACACGTCGGTGCACGGTATTGTTTTACAGTTGCCAATTGACGACATAAAGCAAACTGATGAAATTGTCGAACGCATTAGACCAGAAAAAGACGTAGATGGCCTCGGCAGCAAGGCAAAGTTTGTTTCGGCAACGGCCGAAGCGATCGATTGGCTTATAGCTGGCCTTGGTATTGAACTAGCGTCGAAAAAAATTGTTATTGTTGGACGAGGCAGGTTAATTGGGATGCCACTTAGTAATATGTGGCGACAACGGGGCTTGAACGTATCAACCCTTGACAAGACAACAACAAGTAACGATGAAATAATTCGTGGTAGTGAACTCGTAGTCAGTGCCACTGGCACGCCTGGACTATTAACAAATAAGGTCATTAGCTCTGGCACAATTGTGATTGACGCTGGGACGGCTAGTGAGTCCGGTGTGATTGTTGGTGATGCATCCGATGAGTTATATAACCGTGATGATATTACTATCACTGCACAAAAGGGAGGGGTTGGTCCGCTCACTATTTGTCTGATGTTTGACCACGTAATTCGAGCCTGTCAGGCTGCTGTAATCAAGTAATCATTTTTCTTTTGTTGTGTTTGATTCAAGAATTTTGATCACTTCGGCAACCACTTGTCGCGGGGTATGCTCTGCCTTAATGATATAGCCGGCGATGGCGTGCTTTTTGAGACTCTCTGGTCCTTCTTCACCAAAATTGGTTAAGATTAAAACTGGAATCGATGCACCCCAATCATGGCTGCGAATTTCTGCCAGAGTTGCATCACCGTTGATGTAAGGCATTTGTAAATCGAGCAGAATTATGTCAGGTTGAAACACTTTTACCAGTTCAATACCGCTCTTGCCGTTATCGGCAATCTGTACATCAAACCCTTCGCTCTCAAACTTCATCCGATACATTTGGTTGATCATCGGATCATCTTCGATGATGGCAATTTTCGTCATGTCTTCTAGTATAACAGCAACGAACAACCCCCGTCGAATGACGAGGGTTGTTGCGGTGTGAGAGTTGCCTCCCGAGGGTGTGTTCGAGCGGTCAATCTCTCTAGTTGTTGCGTCGACCAGCTACTGCGTAGTAGGTTGCAGCAGTGGCTGCGCCGAGGCTAAGTGTCAATGCTACAGCGCTACCGAGACCAGTCTTTGGAAGTTCTATAGGAGTTTCTTCCTCTTCTTCGACACAGTCTGGGCTGTTTGCTGGCATATCTTCTTTGCCAGGAACTGGACACATTTCTTCAGGTTTGTCACATTTCGATAGGTCGCTTGTGTAAGGGGCGACATTTTCCTGGCCCTTTTCGACAAGTTCGATGACACCAGTTTCAGTGTTACAAGCCTTCACTTTTTCAACTTCTGGTTGTTCTGGTTTTTCAACTGTAACAGTTGCATCGTCACAATCATCACCAGCCTGGCCAGGGTTATTAACCTCAGTTGCGTCAACACAAGCAGTGTTTACAAGAGCACCAGCAACGTAGGTAGTTACTTTAGCGGTGAGTGTAAAGGTTTTGCTTTCGCCGACTGCTAGGCTTACTGTTGCAGTCCAGCTTGATCCATCAGCTGCGACGGTACCTTCTGATGCTCCGGTCAGGGTGACACCTGTAGGGGCTTTGTCAGTAACAACCGCGTTTACAAGGTTAACATTTCCAGTGTTAGTTACAACGAGACGGTACTGGTAAGGAGTATTGAGAGCTACTTCAGTTTCGTCAGTTGTGTTACCGTTTGCATCGATTACTGTTTTATCGATTTTTACACCTGGGTTTTGTTCAACCGGCTTTTCGTCGATAGTAACGTTGAGCGCACAGTTTGGACCGCTGACTGGTATAACTTTACCGTCTACCATGAAGTTTACCGTCATAGTTACGTGGTAAGTACCAGCATTTGCGTAGTTGTGTGTGCTAGTTAGGCCAGCAACTGTTTGACTTGTACCGTCACCATAGGCGAAGGTTACGTTCTTGATGCTAGCACCGTTTTTAGCTGTTGCCTTTCCGGCGAAGCTAACTTGTGTGCGTGAGATCTTTTTGAAAGTAAGCTCGTCACATGAATATACAGGTACAACAGGTTTTTTCTCAATTGTTACAGGTACTGTACACTGAGGACCGTTTGCAGAAACAGTCTTGCCGTCAACCGTAAAGTTCACAGTAACTTTAGCGGTGTAGGTGCCAGCAGCAGCGTAGTCGTGGTTAACGGTAGCGCTTGCGCTAGTGGCAGTTTTACCGTCACCAAAGTCGAAGCTGTAGTTTTTGATCACAGCACCGTTTTTAGCAGTTGCTTTAGCGGTGAAGGCAACATTTGTTCGGCTAATTTTGCTAAGTGTAAGATCGTCACAAGTATATACTGGTTTTGGAGTCTCTGGTGTTTCAACAGTTGCGTCGTCACAGTCATCCGGGTTTTCCTCGGTAACAGGTGCGTTTACACAAGCCGTGTTCTTAGTGTTCTTAAGCTCTTTAGTAGCTTTGGCAGTTAGCTTAATAGTAACTGAGTCACCGTGGCCAAGGTTGGCAATGGTCATTGACCATTTTTTACCATTGGCGCTTACTGTACCTTTATCAGCTTTTAGGAAAACAATTCCTTCAGGTGCATTGTCGCTGACAACAACATCTTTTAGATCAACGTCACCTTTATTTGTTACAACAAGTGTGTAAATAAACGGTGCATTTACCTGAACAGTGTCATGCTCTTTGCCGTTTACTTTTTTGTCGATAACTACTTTACGATCGTGGGTACGTACCCAAGCGTCGTCACAGTCATCCTTTGTGTTCTTAGTTTCCTTAATATCAACACAGGCTATGTTTTGTACTTCATTTAGGAACTGTTCTTTAGCAACGGCGTGAATTAGGATTGTTAGTGAAGCACCAACTTTTAATTCAGGAATAGTATAGCTAAATACGTTGTTCTTAACTGTGCCTGGTTTTGCACTCGTAAAGGTAACTCCTTTAGGAGCGTTGTCGGTAACGACTGCATTCTTGAGTGTTACGTCGCCAGTGTTCTTGACTACCAAGCGGTAGGCAAATGGCATGTCCTCACCAACAATACCGTGTTCTTTAGGTTCGCTGAGGTTACGGTCTGTTAATACAGATTTCTGAATCTCAACTTTAGGATTGCTAGGTGGAGTAACGGTGTTGGTACCTTTTACAGGGTTACCACATTCTTTTATGACAGCGCCAAGGAATTGGCCTTTACTGTCGGTAAACACGTAAGCTTCAAGTGAGTTAGACAAGAACGAAACACTTGGTGTACGTGTGTAAAATGTAGTTTTACCATACGTTACTTTTGTTGAGCCTGGAATAAACTGTCGACCAGCTGTTAAGGCATTTTTAGCTACAGTCTTACTGCTGACGGTAACTGTACCATTCTTGTTTACCAAACCGTTCACAACACGAGCTTCATTAACGATGCTCTTTGTTAGGCCAAAGTACGTGTAAATGTCCTTTGTCCCATTAACGTTGGCTTCGTATTTGGCGCGTAATTCGCCAATCGACTGAACACCACATCGGATAACCGAGTTGTCGCTACAATCTTGAGCGTTCGCGGCACTATAGAAGTTGTTGTAGCCAACAAAAGCTGCAACAGCGATCATAGCGCCAGTTACATAATATTTAATTCCTCGCATAAACCATTCCTTCCTGCACTCCACATGCAATTTAATAGGTTCGTATTAAATATTAGCACGTTATCGACAAATTGTCAATATATATTTACAATATACTTATGCTTTGCTTAGATTTACCTCTGTTAACGATTTTTGTTAACAGAGGTAAAGTGATTTGATGTAATTTGTTGTAAATAAGTATAGGTTAGAGAGTGGTATTGCGAAACGTCCAGGGGTGGGGTATAATATGCAAGCTATCCGCTTATCATTTGGTCTCATCGTCTAACGGTTAGGACACCAGGTTTTCATCCTGGCAATCCGGGTTCGATTCCCGGTGAGATCACCAAAAAAGTCGCTTACTCCTTCTGGAGTAGGCGATTTTTTTAAGTGGGTACTTACCCGCCGAATCGAACCCGTCGCGGTTCGCTATTGCCCGGTTGTTTGCGACAACGGCGCAATATACCTTAGTATTCCCGGTGAGATCACCAAAAAAAATGCTTATTCTTTTAGCGAATAGGCATTTTTTCTTTGCCGAGTTTACTCGGAATAAGCGAACTCGACGTGGCTCGGACGTCAGGGAGCGTAAGTGTTGTATGAGAAAAATACCGAAAGTTGTATTATAGTCATAAGGGTTCACGTGTAAAATCAAATAGGAGAAACAAATATGAGTACAAAAGAGAGTTTGCCAGACCAAAACAATTTTGGTGTAGAGATCGAAACTTCAACAGACACTTCAGGTCATGAGAGTGAGGGTCGACTTTCGGATGCTTTAGAGTTTCTTAATAACATCCGTCCAACTGCTTTAGCTAGAGTGAGTCTAGAGCTCAAAAGTGCCAGTGATGCATTTGAGGCATCGGCTTCCGAGTTTGAGAGAAGGCGTCAAGTGTTCATGAATGCCTCAGAGAATGGCTTGAATGAAGACGACGCGTTTAAAGTGGCTTTTCCAGAAACAGATGATCCTCAAAAAAAGTTTGAGGAGCTGAAAAAAAAGACGACAGAATTATACGATGCAAGAAATGCAATAGATGCTAATAGGGAGGAGTGGCGCGAAGCTGAAACTTCTCGAACTGCAGAGATGGAGGAGGCAGAGAGAACCGGAATTCCACTACGCTTCCCGTCTAGCCCGCTTTATCCTGATGGTGACCCACACCTAGCTGACTGTGTCCATGGATGCGATGTTAAAATAAGTCATAACTCTACCACAGTACTTGGTTTTGGAGTAAATGCCACTGGTTTTCCTGGGATGTCACTTACTGAAGAGCAGCTACACGACTTAGTAAATCATCCTGATTCACCAGGTAATGAGGCCGTTGTAGAGGCATTACTGAAATTTCGAGACGCATGTGCTGTTTTGCAGGATCGAATTCAAGATGATAAAACAAACAACCAAGCTAATACAGATTTAAATTAATATAATTTTTATAGAATAAAATCTGTTGACACTTAATAGTACTGCCTCTATGGCAAAATTGTAATCGGAAGTGATTACTATCGTAATTAGCCTCGAGTAGGAAGCCACTATTTTTTATGGCGTTGATTCTAAATCATCAAAATTAACTAAATATCACAGTTCTAGGCGCAGTATTAAAAAATGCAAAGAAGGCTGGATCAGTAATTGGAAAGCAGTTTTTGTAACCTATGTCGGCGAGTCACTTACTAAACTCAGCGACTCGCTTGCCTGGGTGAAGTATTTTCACCACTGTGTTGGTTTGATGCCAAAACTTTGCTTGATACCAGTAGTTTGCTACTAGTTTATGGGATGGTTAGCCTGATTGTTTGTTGTGGAACAATTACTTTGGCTTACGTTGCGTATCAAAAATGTGATTTGCTAACGTAATTTCAGACTATAGGTACTACTTTATTCGTAGCGTCGTTTATTTTGAGCGAAATAGATGACACCGTAAGTGGTAAGAGCGGCAACGATAGAGATTACAAAACCACGCAGGCTGTCTGTTGGACCCGTGTAAGGTAGTTCACTTGGGGTGTAGGTAGTGGTGGTGACAACTGGTTTTGGCGTAGTTGAACCGCCGCGGCCAGGTACGCAATCAAGCTTAGCTTCAGCGGTTGCACTGACTTGCACCAGCCAATCTTCTTCATCACTATCATCAAAGAGCTGCTTTTCGGCTTTTCTCTCAAGAATTGGCAAATTGCGAATGGCTGAAAGTGTTGCTGTATTGCTCGCTTTACAGGCGACTACATCGCTGGCAGTGATCACTGTAGTTGCGTGTAGAGTATAACTATCACCAGGTTCCAAAATACCCTCAGGAGTGTCGACTTCGACAAATGTACCGTTTTCATCTTCAAGTATGCCGTAGAAAGTATTGAAGAAGCTCAGATCAAATTCAGTGTCAGCTTCATTTTTAATTGTGATATCCCATGTGATTGTATCGCCAACACCTACTTTGCCGTCACCATTAGTGTCTGTCGGTGTTTGTGCTTTTTTGGATATAGTCAGGCACTGTTGGTCAGTAAAACTGAATGTCCAAGAAGTTTGAGCCTCGGGCGCCATGACATATCCTTCGGTTGCTTCGGCAGTGACAGTCACAGATGAAGCGCCATTTACTGCATAAGCACCACTTACTACCTCACCATTTACTTTATAGATAACACCTTCTTGCTCAGCGGGCAAGACGACATAGTCGAGATCAGTATAGCAAAGGTCAACTTTGATCGGCTCAGCCGGAACAACTTCTTCGGCAGTAGTAAATACCCACTGCACACAACCGAATGTGAGCGATTGCAAGACGCCGCTCGCATGAACACCTGACCCTAGTGAGAAGCCTACAGATTTTACCTGAGCGTTAGGGAAATTAGTGAGCCATTCATCGAGAGTACCGTACCATTGACTACCGTTGCCTCCGCCAATATGTGGAGCATTATCTTTTACAAATTGTGCTGATCCATCAGTGAGCCACCAGTTATCACCGTAGACACTTTCGCCTACAAGTGTACCGTCGGTGGTACCATCGTTGTTGAAGTCAACTTTAATTTGCATACCAGGAGCAATTGTGCCGCTGGTTTGGGTAAAGTTCATGGCTGGCTCACCAATTGTGGATAGCGCGTAGTCAACATTGTGATACCAGGCAACTTTTGCATTTGATGAGTCGTTGTCGGTCCAGATTCTTAGGCCGCCTTCGGTAAATTCGTAATGACCGGCAGAGCGCGTGTCTTGCCAGCTAGCGAACTGATTCGCAGTGGTAACAGTGACTGGCCCCTCGATTGCTCTACAAGGAGCGATCGTAAGTGGGCAAGATGTGTCATCGAGGTTGATTACTAAGGTGGCTGTGCCATCTGCATTAAGCGTAAATCCATTGGCAGCTTCGAGCGTAAAACCATCTTCCGCTTCAGCGGTAACACTGACCACCTGTCCAGTGCGTACCATTGAATACTTGATATGTAGAGTAGTGACGGGTAGTGTTACATTATCGTTTTCGGTGCCGCAAGTATCAACAATGGTTGGAGCTTCAGGGGTGAGCACGGTATCGGCTACGACTTGAACTGTGCCTGGGGTTTGGGTATCGGCAGCTGGTGTATCTGGAGTTGGTGTGGTCGGGTCATGTTGTGAAGTACAGGCAACATCAAGTGCTTCAGTGCGGTTTTGCGCTAAAATTTGGCCAACGACGACTCCAGTGGTCGCATCGGCACTTTCAGAGGCAGCATAACCATCAAGGGGTCCAACGAGGGGATTATCGTTACTGTCTCTAGTAGCTGAAACCTTAGCTTCCCAGTTTTGACCGATTAATTGACACCATGTTGGCTGCAGCAAGGTTTCTTCCGCTGCGAACGCCCTATGAGCTGGTATAACTACTTGTGCGGTAACAAGAGCGATCAGCATAAATGCAGCCTTTAGGCGTTTCGCTAGATTTTTGTATGACATTTAAACTCTCCATTTATTCCTCCCACTCATAAAATATTGCTAATTTTTTTAAGTTTGGCTTCACTATACGCTCTTATTTGACAAAATACAATACATATTTTATAACATAAGCACAATGACTGCGTCTCAACGGTGGTGTATACTGATAATATGCCTGAGTTTGATAACACTAAATACGATTTACCTTCTGATCAAGCTGACAACGCCAAACTCAACAAGTTACGAGCTGCCGTGTTAGGTGCGAATGACGGAATTGTCAGTGTATCGAGCGTGGCGATGGGGGTAGCTGGAGCTACCGCTGATATAAAAGCGATTAGTTTGGCGGGGCTGGCAGCTCTGGTGGCTGGAGCACTTAGTATGGCGGTAGGCGAGTATGTGTCTGTGAGCAGTCAGTCCGATGCAGAAAAAGCGTATATTCAGCTCGAAAAAGAAGATTTGCGCGATAATCCAGAGATGGAACTAGATGAGCTAGCGCGCGAGTATATGAAACACGGAGTTAGCAAAAAGACAGCGCATTTGGTTGCTGCTGAACTGACCAAGAAAGATGCACTTCGGGCTCATCTGAGGATGCACTTCAATATTGACCCAGATGATATTAACAATCCATGGCACGCTGCGATTGCATCGCTGATCGCTTTTACGATAGGTGGATTGGTGCCGTTTTTGACTATCGTTTTAGCTCCCGCAAGTTTACGCATCCAATCTACCATTATCGCAGTATTAGTGGCATTATTCCTAGTTGGCTATCTCAGTGCCCGGGCTGGTAATGCCCATCGTGGCCGGGCTGTTTTGCGTGTTGTAGCCGGTGGAATGATCGCTATGCTCATCACATATTACGTAGGTGTCTTATTTGGTACAACAGTGGGGTAGACTCTTGAAAGCATTTCAACACTGCCGATAGTCCTGAGCCTGAGAATGCAAGTAGTCTGATAAGGTATACCCTCGGCACACACCCAGAGCTCACCAGCGACCCAGCAAACAACACCTGGACCCTCGATCTCTCACACCTCACCCCACCATTACCAGACGGTAGCTACGACATTACGGTCGAAGTAACCACCAGAAGTGGTCAAACCCTCAGTGATAGTAGTAGGGATGAGTTGAAGGTGCAGCAGCCAACCACTCCAACAAACCCACTAGACGCGATGACTGATGAGTTGGGGGAGACGGGGGGGAGTATGTGGGTATTGATAATCCTCGCAGCACTACTCATAGGCAGCGGTATGGTATTTGTGAAACAAAGACGGACATAAGCGTAAGTAGTATTGAATTAATTCCATTTTATGCAATAAGTAAGTTATACTATAAACATGACGCTGCGTGGAGTGAATTTAGGGGGGTGGCTGGTACTTGAGCGATGGATGACGCCATCGTTGTTTGCTGATACCGACGCGGTAGATGAATACACTTTTATGCAAACCCCAAATGCGCGCGAAAAGCTACGCCAGCATCACAAGACGTTTATTACTGAAGAAGATTTTCGATGGATGAGTGTTAATGGGGTTGATGCCGTTCGAATTCCGATAGGCTATTGGATTTTTGAAGGGGATAGTCCATTTGTATCGTGTATTGGCCGTCTCGATTGGGCGGTTCGCATGGCTAAAAAGTACGACATAAAGGTACTTGTTTGTCTTCATGGAGCGCCCGGTAGCCAAAACGGATATGACCATAGTGGCCGCAGTGGTAAGGCTAATTGGACAAAGAATAAAGCCTATCAGCAACAGACGGTTGAGGTGTTGTCTCGACTTGCCAAGCGATATGTTGATGAACCTGCTGTTTGGGGAATAGAATTATTAAATGAACCGCTGCCGCGATTGTGGCAGCCTCGTCTGCGGCATTTTTATAAGCAGGCGTATAAAGCGATATATGCAGTCGCACGCCCCGGGCTCGTTGTAGTATTTTCAGATGCTTTTACGCCACGTTTACTTTCGGGTGCGCTATGGCCGTATCAGACGCTACCGGTTTACATGGATCATCACTGGTATCATTTTTTCTTGCCAAAATGGCTGCAGTCCAGATTGTCGTTTAACTGGTACTACCGTTATCTTCGTTGGAAATCAGGGATGTTGCGTCGACTCAGCAAAGCACAACCGATTATTATTGGCGAGTGGAACGGTATCATTGGTGGCGAAAAACTAAATCACTACCCCGAAAAACAACACGTGGCAATTGTTAATGAGCATATTCGCCGTCAACTAGAGGCGTTTGATGGATTGGCAGCCTGGTTTTATTGGAGCTACAAGACAGACGATCGTGGTGTCTTTCATTTTCGGTCGATGGTTGAAGACGGCCATTTACCGCTTCGTTAATCTAGGTGTTTTTACTACGACACTGTACACTAGAATATATGATTTCATCTCACAACCGTGCTCAAACTCTCAAACGTACTAAAATTATTGCGACAGTCGGTCCGGCTACACATAGCTATGAAAAAATACATGGACTCATCGAGTCAGGTGCAAATGGTTTGCGTCTCAACTTTAGTCATGGTAGCAATGAAGATCGCGATCAGCAAATTAGTTGGATTCGTCAGGCCAGTAAAGAGTTGAGCAAACCGGTGGCAATCATCCAGGATTTACAGGGACCAAAAATTCGCCTAGGTTTACTGGTTGACAATTCATACCCTGTTAAGGCGGGTGATCAGCTGGTGCTCGAGTATAACATCGAACATACTGGAAACAATCACCTACCGACGCAGTATGATTTGAGTACAAAAGTAAAGCCGGGCGAGAAGATTTACATGTTTGATGGCAAGATTAAAACACATGTTACGACGATCGAAAATGGCCAGGTGACTGTGGAGGTGGAAAACGACGGAACTCTTATGAGTAAAAAGGGATTGAATTTACCCGACACCGACTTTAGTGGTGATGTGATTACGGCTAAAGATTATATGGATATTGATTACGGTGTAAATCAAGATATTGATTTTGTTGCGCTGAGTTTTGTGCAGTCAGCTAGTGATATTGAAGTACTACGCGGGTACTTGGCTGAAAAGGGTTCGCATGCTCACGTTGTCGCAAAAATTGAAACTAAAGCAGCGATAAAAGACGATGTACTTGAGCAGATTGTTGAAGCGAGTGATGGCGTTATGGTGGCTCGCGGTGATCTCGCAGTTGAAGTAGGTGCAGAAATTGTACCAGTAGTGCAGAGGCAAATTGTGAAACTTTGTCAGCAGCACGCAAAAGTCAGCATTGTAGCAACGCAGATGATGAGTAGTATGGTAGATAATCCTGAACCGACACGCGCCGAAGTGAGTGATGTCAGCACAGCAGTGGTGCAGGGTGCTGATTGCGTGATGTTGAGTGATGAAACAGCTAACGGCTCTTATCCAATCGAAACTGTTAAAAGTATGAAACGAGTTATCTTATACTCCCAAGAACACACGCAGCCAACTATTAATGAGCCACCGATTCGCAATGATGTCCGCTCGATGGCGATATGTACGACAGCTGTAGCGTTGGCAAAGCAACTAAAAGCCTCCGCGATCGTCGCTGAGACGAAATCGGGTGCAACTGCACAAAACATTGCTGCACATCGTCCAGCTCGTCCAGTTTTTTCTGTTACGAGCGACCCGAGGGTGGCACAGCAGCTCGCGCTACTGTATGGCGATAAAAGTTTCTTACACCCAGATGGTGATAAGGCCGGACTCGATTTGGTGGAAGAATTAGTCGAGCGTGAATTTTTGCCGCACGGATCAACAGTTATCATTGTGAGTGGTCGTCAACCCGGATTAATTGGCGGTACTGATACGATTCGCGTACGAACAGTCGATTAAAGTTTGCTATACTAAAACGTGATGACCGGGCGGGCACTTAAGTTTTATAAACGATCGATGCGCAAAGCACCTCTGAAAAACAAGACGGTGCTACTAAGAGTCGACTATAATGTTCCTTTTGAAGACAGTAAAATAGCTGATGATTTTCGGATTCGAGCAAGTCTTGATACAGTTCAGCGATTGCTACGTGATCACTGTAAAGTAGTTATCATTAGCCACCTGGGCAGACCTGAAGGCGAAAAGCGGGTCGAGTTTAGTTTAGAACCAGTCGCTCAACGCCTGGCGGAGCTCCTAGATGAGCCAGTGCGTTTTGTTGATGATTGTATCGGCCAAAAAGTTAAAATGGCGGTGAAACGGGCTCCGGGTCGGAGTGTGGTGGTGCTTGAAAATCTACGGTTTCACCCAGAAGAAGAGTCAAATGATCGTGACTTTGCAGCTAAGATGGCACGAGACAGCGGAGCGCAGTATTTTGTACAAGACGGTTTTGGTGTGGTACACCGCGCTCATGCTTCAACTGAGGCGATCACCCATTTTCTGCCGAGTGTTGCCGGATTGCTGCTTGAGCGCGAGTGGTTGGCTATAGAATCGGCCATAGCTCATCCAAGTCGACCCCTGCTAGCAATTTTAGGGGGTGCGAAAGTAAGCGATAAAATTCAGGTGATTAATAGACTGGTGAGTGTGGCAGATCAGATTGTGATGGGGGGCGCTATGGCCAATACTTTTCTCGCTGAGAACGGCACCCAATTAGGTAAGAGCAAGTATGAAGATGGTCAAGGTGAAATTATTCGTGACATTTATGATAAAGTGCGCCGTAAAGTAAGTGAAAAGTATCAGAATAATTTCTTAATATTGCCAAGCGATCTGGCTGTTGGTTCGTCAGTAGAAGATGGTGATCGGCGAAATGTAGCGCTTGATAAAGTAGGAGCCGAAGATATAGCACTTGATATCGGTGAAGAGTCGATTGAGAGGCTAGAGCATGCGATTGAAAAAGCAAGTACAATAATTTGGAATGGAACGCTCGGCATGGCAGAAAATCCGGCTTTTGCGCTGGGTTCAGAACGAGCAGCCCGGGCGCTCGCGGGTCAACCCTCAAAGATTTCTGTAATTGGTGGTGGCGACACTGCCGACTTTGTACTGCACTGGGATGAAAACCGTGGCAAGAGTTTTACGCATGTATCAACAGGCGGCGGAGCCAGCCTCGATCTTATGAGCGGCAAAGAACTACCCGGGATTGAAGCGCTCCTCGATGCATAATTTTGTTTAGCCAAAGAAACGCACGCGAAAATAAGTGACTTTTTTTAGAGATGCTGCTACACTAAAAGTAATAAGCATAATCAAGAAATAGGCGTGGGCAAGCAATTAATTATCGCTAACTGGAAAATGAACCTCACTATACACGAAGCGAGTGTTTTAGTGTATAAGCTTGACCAATCGATCAAGCAGCAGCGTAGCATCGATATAGTGATAGCTCCGTCGTTTTTAGCTTTGCAATCGCTTAGCTTACAGATAAATCACAGTAAATTTAAGTTGGCAGCTCAGAATTGTTACTGGCGTGATGACGGGGCGTTTACAGGCGAAATATCGGTCAATCAGCTACGTGGTTTAGTGAGTTATGTACTGGTAGGCCACTCCGAACGGCGTCATATTTTTGGTGAAAGTGGCCGCGATATTGGTCGCAAGGTTCAGGCTGCGGTACGGCATGGTATAAAACCGGTGCTATGTATTGGTGAGACAGCTATGGAGCGCGAGGCTGGTGAAACGACTGATGTTCTGCATGATCATCTTGTGGCAGGACTAGCTAACTTAACAAGCGACGATATGGCGAGCGTAGTGATTGCCTACGAGCCAGTGTGGGCGATTAGTAACGGACGTAACTTTGCTCATCACGTGGCAGCTACTCCACACGATTTTGATGAAGCTCAGAAAGTGATTCGCCGACAATTGATACACATGTTTGGTAAAAAAGTTAGTGCGCAAACCCCTGTCTTGTATGGTGGGAGTGTTAATTTAGATAATGCCGCAGGGTTTATGTCGAGTGAAGGGTGCGACGGCTTGTTGGTAGGTGGGGCAAGTTTAAATCTGGAACAGTTTAGCGGTATTGTGACAGCAAGCGCTAAGGCAGTAAGAGGCAGGGGGAAGTAGCCAGGGTATGACAGGACTTGATTTTGAAGAGCTCGACAAAGCCGTGAAAGAAGCCATGGACAAAGCTTCAACACCGGCAGTATCTGCTTCGACAACCAAGATGGTAGGCCCATTGGCTGCGACTCCATCAATTACTAAACCGCGCAGCGGACTAATGAACGATGTTACGCCGGTTGATACAGCTCCAACGATATATGTTGACTCCTCTCGGTCAAATCAGACGCAACCAACAACTGACTCGGTGGCGATTCCAGCACAACGGGGTGTATACATGGATATGATGCCAACTCAACCTAAAGTTGAAGATGGTGCTGTATCAGCCAAGGTGTCTCGTCACGGAGTAACAATTGCACCAACACGAGATGATATTGTGCCACCTGATCCGATTGCTCGTAACTCTGCTATAGCCAGCCACGAAAATGATCAAGGAGAGGATGTTGGTTTCATTGATCCAATTGAACCTGCAACAGGCAGTCAGGAGTCAACCCGGGAAGAGGAGTGGCCAGATCCGATTGAATTTGATGGCGGTAAAATTAATGGTGAAGATGATGATAAAGCTGACATTGAGGTAACGAAATCCTCTGATGATGAGTCTAAGACACTTGCAGATAATGAGCCCACATCCGAAGAAGACGAACCTGCGGAAATGCCAGAAGAGCACCCTGCAGACTCACCAACCCCTATGACGTCACCATTTTTAACTGACGCTAAGGTTGAAAAAATGCCATTAGGCAAAACACCACCACTCGGTAACACTGAGACGGCCGTGGTTACTGAAAAAGTTGACGATACTAAACGAGAGGATGACGTAGAGCCAGCGCCGAAAGAAGATTCTCCGGAAAGCAAAGTTCCAGGCATAGAAAAAACCAACGAAGCACTTGACGAAGCGCAACCACAGGTGGCTCTTCCTGATGAGCTAAAAAGTGATTTACTAGAAATAGAATCTGATGCTACTAATCAATCGAGCGAAGCTTTAATTACATCACCGAAACCCGCTCCATCACCTCGACCTGCTCGTCCCATAGGAGTATCTCCTATCGTTGCTCCGTCTCTACTATCTCGCCCCGAAAGCGTAAATAGCTCATCAAATACGGCACAACATGACCCAATCTATTCAACAGCAGCGTACCAACACCATCAGACAACACCTATTCGTAAAAAACCAGGCTGGTGGGTAGTGGTGGCAATTCTTGGCTTGCTGGTTTTGGGAGCTGGGGGTGGAGTCTTATTCTATCTTATTAGCACTGGCAGCTTGTAGATCAGAGTAATTGTAAAATCGTCCGTTGATGACTGTCGTATACTAGGTAGAGTGAAAATACTTGAGGGACTAAATACTGAACAACGCCGAGCGGTTGAAATAACGAGCGGACCGCTTTTAATTTTGGCCGGAGCTGGTAGTGGTAAAACCAAAACGTTAACTCATCGAATTGCGTATCTCATTGCAAACGAAAAAATCTGGCCAAACGAAATTTTAGCGGTAACTTTCACAAATAAAGCAGCGCGTGAGATGCGAGAGCGCTTATCTCGTTTGATAGAGCAGCCGAATACGCGTAGTTTTATGCCCTGGATGGGAACGTTTCATGGAATTTGCGTCAAACTACTCCGTCACGATGGATCAGCGATTGGTGTTACAAAAAATTTTGTTATTTACGATGAAGATGATCGCCAAAGTCTGATCAAGAAGGTTATGAAAGAATTATTGATTACCGACCAGCAAATAAAACCGCGTGCAGTATCGGCTGCAATCTCTGGCGCTAAAAACGAATTAGTTGATCCTGAAAGTTATGCAGCCAATGCCACATTTCCTTTTGCAAAGGAGGTAGCAAAGATCTACGCGGTCTATGAAGCTAAGCGCCGTAAAGCAAATGCGCTTGATTTTGATGATTTGCTTATTGAAACGGTGCGCTTGCTACGTGATCAGTCGGAAGTTCGCAATAAATGGCGATCTCACTTTAAGCACGTTCTAATCGATGAATATCAGGACACCAATGCAGCGCAGTATGCAATTGTGAAGTATTTGGTAAATGAACAGCGTAATATTTGCGTGGTTGGTGATGATTGGCAATCGATCTACAGCTGGAGAGGAGCAGATTTTACTAATATCTTAAATTTTGAACGAGACTACAAGGGTACTGAAGTTATAAAACTTGAACAAAACTATCGCAGTAGTGGTGCCATTTTGGACGCGGCCCATCAGGTGATTGCAAAAAATAAACAGCGAACTGAAAAAGAATTATGGACAACAGCTGGCAGTGGATTACCGGTAGAGGTGCATCCTACATATGATGAGGCTGAAGAGGCAGATGCTATTGCAAGTCGGATCGGTACTCAGGTGACGATTGGTGCACGGAGTTATGGTGATTTTGCGGTGCTGTACCGGATGAATGCGCAAAGCTATACGCTGGAACGAGCGTTTTTGCAACACCACATTCCATATCAGATTATTGGCGGGGTGCGTTTTTATGATAGAGCTGAAATTAAAGATGTGATTGCCTACCTACGACTGGTGTACCAACCGGCCGATATTGTGAGTTTTACGCGGATTGTCAATATACCAAAACGTAGCGTTGGACCGGCCAGTGTTGAGAAATTTTTAGCGTGGCAAGCGAGTAGTGGACTTGATATTATTGCTGGGCTTACCAATGCACTGGAGGTAAAATCACTGCCAACCCGAGCAGTTAACTCGTTGATTTCTCTTGGCGAACTGCTTCGGAAGCTTCAGGTAATGGTCGAAAATGAGGTTGCACCAGCCGAAATTATTGAGAATTTGCTACGCAAGAGCGGATATCGCGATTATATACTCGACGGCTCGCCGCAAGCTGAAGATCGTGATGCCAATGTCGGCTCACTCGTATCCGATGCGAAAACTTTTGCCAGTCTGGCTGACTTTTTGGAAGAGGTAGCACTGATGTCTAGTGTCGACCAAGATCAATCGAGTGATAAAGTCACGCTAATGACATTGCACGCCGCCAAGGGATTAGAGTTTCCCGTCGTATTTATGACCGGTTTAGAAGAGGGGATTTTTCCACATTCGCGAGTATTTGAGGCGACGCCAGCGGAACTCGAAGAAGAACGTCGGCTCTGTTATGTTGGTATGACGCGAGCGCGTGAGGAGCTTCACCTCAGTTATTCATCGAGCCGCATGCAGTTTGGTCAGCGTAGCTACAATTTACCGAGTCGGTTCTTACAAGACATGGGTCATTCGGTGGCAACAATTTCACCTCTGGTACGTTCACAAAACCCCCTACATACAGACTACGATTTTACGCCGATCCCGGACTTCGATATAGGCGATCATGTGCGTTCGGCGCAGTTTGGTAGTGGTGAAATTATTGATATTGACGGACTAGCGGTGAGCGTGCGATTTAACAGTGGTCAAATTAAGAAATTAAATCTTGAATTTGCTCGGTTGGAACGAGTGAATGACTAGCATAACTGTCATAAATCTGCTATAATGAAAAGAATGTCTCGATGGAGTGACTACAATCAAATGCGAACCATGCGTTTCGACCTGTCGAAAACGCTAGTTTTATGTGCTGTACTAGGAATAGTTCTGGTAGTTTCCTTGATAGTTGCTTTTAGTTTCGTGCGCGATGCGTATGCTGCTGAGTCGCGTAGCGGTCGACATGTCGTTACCCTGTATGATAACGGCGTTGAGAAAGGTTTTGTCACCGATAAAGATACAGTGAAAGAAGCATTGTCTGCAGCTGGTGTGACACTACAAAAAAATGACATCACTGAACCTGCTCTCAGTGAAAAACTGGTTGCCCCAAGTTACTCGGTCAATATCTATCGGGCTCGACCAGTGTTAATAGTTGATGGTAGTAGCAAAATCAAAATTATGTCGGCGTATCAAACAGCTAAGCAGATTGCCGAACAAGCCAATCTGGCGGTGCATACCGAAGATAAACTGTCGATGGAATTATCTGATGATGTAGTACGTGATGGTACTTTTGAACGAGTTGTTATCAATCGAGCGACGCCAGTAACATTTGTATTCTATGGTAAGACAATCCAAGCTTACACCCATGCCAAAACGGTTGGTGCAATGCTGGTTGAGCGAAAAATTGCCCCAAGCAAGGATGATACACTTAGTCCTGATATTGACACGCCTATTACCGCTGGTATGAAGGTTGAGTTATGGCGAAATGGTAAGCAAACGTTAGTGCAAGATGAGGATATAGCATTCTCAACAGAGAAAATTCAAGATGCCAATCGTGAAATTGGCTACCGCGAAATAAAAACTCCTGGAAAAAACGGTAAACGCACCGTAACCTACGAGGTAGTAATGAAAAACGGCAAAGAAGAATCGCGTAAAGAGATTAAATCAGTTACGATCAGCGAGCCTGTCAAGCAGGTTGAAGTAGTAGGCAGTAAGTTTAGCAATACGTTTAATGGTAGTTTCGCCGAAGCGCTTGCACGACTTCGCAGTTGTGAAGGTAGCTACACCAGTAATACTGGTAATGGCTACTACGGTGCTTATCAATTTGATATTCAAACTTGGGGCGGTTATCAAGGTTTTTCTAATGCTTCACAAGCGCCACCTGCAGTTCAAGATCAAAAAGCTTGGGAAACGTACCAACGGCGTGGATGGCAGCCTTGGCCATCTTGCTCGCGCAGCCAGGGTCTTCAAGATATCTATCGCTAATGCCTAATAAATCTCTTGGACAACATTGGCTTAAAGATCGAGAAATACTAGCGTCGGTTGTCAAAGACGCTAATCTACTATCGACGGATACGGTGCTTGAGATCGGACCAGGTCTTGGTACGTTAACCAGCGTATTACTGGCTCAGGCAAAAAAGGTGATCGCGGTTGAATTTGACGAAGAGTTAGCCCGTAAGCTACCCGGTCAGTTTCCAGGCAAAGATCTTGAAGTGGTACACCAGGATATCCTCTCCTACGACTTCAGAGCCCTCCCAGACGGTTTTGTTGTGGTAGGCAATATTCCATACTACATAACAAATAAAATCGTTCGTAAAGTCTCTGAAGGCCCTTGTAGGCCAAAAATGTCTGTGCT
>JBDHUM010000006.1:0-41847 GCA_039809125.1 Saccharimonadaceae bacterium (SeqCode)
TTTGGTGCGCAGAGCGGGAATCGAACCCGCACGACTTTTGGTCAAGGGATTTTAAGTCCCTCGCGTCTACCTATTCCGCCATCCGCGCATATTGCGAGCTTTACTAAATCTATCCCGAAAAAGCGAGATACTAATGGAGGCACGTACGGGAGTTGCACCCGTCTACGCGGTTTTGCAGACCGCTGCGTAACTGCTCCGCCAACGCGCCACTAAACTATAGTATAGCAAAAAAATTAGTTAGCGACATTTCACTTCATGATTAGCGCAGTATTTTTTCAGATGCATAAGTACGGAGCCATTGCGCTACTGTTTTATTTTTATATTTATCTGCAAAGCTTATTGTTCCAAGTGCCGTGTACGCCCAGTAAAGTGCGGCCCTTTCTTGTATATGCTCGCCGTCGAGTGAATAACGTCTAGCAAACATGTCTGGTTTTGTGTATCTCCCTGGCCACCAGAAATCAAACTTTGCATAGTCGTACATCCAATCCCCGTAGCTCATTTGTGCCCAGTCGATGACAGCAACGACTCTACCTTGATGCATAATAATATTATCGAACCCGAGATCACCATGAACTAAGCGACGAATTTCTGACGCGAATGATAAATTAACGTTAAACTGTTCTAGAAACCGGTCAATGACATTTGGATCGAGGCCAATATTTTTTGCATGCTCGTGCAAGTGATCTGATTTCATTTTCTTAACATCATCGATTAGCGCAGCTTTCCAGCTCTTAAACGGCGCATTTCCAGTGTTAATATTTAAATCACCGTATCCGCTCGAATTGGAGATATTTGTCATGAATATTTTCGCAAAAATATCATTCTGAGCTGTAAGCGTTGCCATCATCTGCTCAGTAGAGAAGTTGTTGGTTGTCTCGCCTGCGACAAAATCGCTGATACAGTAAAATGAATTGTCGTTAAACTGGCCAATTGCAATTACTCGTGGGATTGGTAGATTTTTACCAAAGTGAGAAAATGCATATTCATCACCTAGAAAATCCTCCTTTTTTGCCGAAATCCGCAACACCCTTTTTTCGCCGCTAGACAACTCAAACCTAAAAGCCTGTGAAATATGACCCTCGCTCAGTTGACAGACTGAGTTTGGCTCGGTATGATCAAGTGTCGAAACGAATTTACGTACCTCATCAATTTCATGCGTTGTCTTCATTAAGTCTAAGAAATAATTCTGTAATATGGTGCACTGGAGAAGACTTGAACTTCCACGACCTAAGCGGTCACTAGCCCCTCAAGCTAGCGCGTCTACCAATTCCGCCACCAGTGCATAATACGTTAAGGTTTTTTATTAGTTTAATGTCATCTCGGACACCTGCTTGACACACATTCGCGTCTCCTTCTATTCATACAGACCCCTGTCTGTGCATATATTCAAAAGTATAACTAAGCTATGGTGTTTTGTAAACGCTGGTCTGTTCGCTCGTCCAGAACTGCACATCAGCATATCTATCTGAATTGGTAATAAATGTTGCCGTATCGCCCAGTGATCTGGTTGAATCGCTACTAGCATATGTTGCAACCTGCTGGTACAAACCGATTGCAGGAGCATCGCTGAGCCACTGCTTGGCGAAAGAACTGTATTTAACGTCACGTAATTGCTGATCCAGTCTGTCTCGCGCACTCGCTAAAATTGCATCACTGACTGGGCTCGAATAATTAGCAAAATTATAACCCGAAAAACCTAATTGTGATGAGTGCCAGTAGGCATAGACATCAGGATCAGCGCCAATCGGCAACTCATATACTAAAATATCAAAATCGCGCGGTTGCAGGGTATCAGTCACAAAATTTACAGACGGATTTGCCGTATCAATAACACTAACTTCCACTGCGATACCAAGATTTTTGAGCTGTTTTGCAATTTCTTCAACCGTTCGACTAAATTGATCTGACTTGGTAGTCGCAAGTCGCAAGCGAAGAGGCGTAGAGCCTTTTTTTAGTGTTCCCTTATCAAGGTTCCAGCCAGCTCCCGCAAGCGCTTTTTTAGCTTCGCTACTATTATAGACAGGTGCTTTTGGAAGATCCGTCGATTGAATCTGGCTGTTTAAAAAAGGTAAATGTAGCTCAGGTAAGTTACCACCTGCGGCTTGTCTTATTCTTTTTGTATCGATTCCAATTTGAATGGCACGCCGCACTTTGACATCCCTCAGTATCTCGCTCGTCGTATTGAAAATCGCATACACTCCATTATCGACTGGATAATTTCTAATTGTATAACCGCTGCTTTTGAGTTGCATGCCACTATTAACACTGATATCGGCGACAGCAGTAACTTCATGCGCTCGTGCAGCCTTTAGTAACGACTCTTCCGATGCATAGGCATTAAGTTCAAAACGATTCAGCTTGGGTTTGCCCCGATAATATTTTTCAAACGCGGTCATATGAACTGATTTATGTTTTCTGGCAATATCAGTATTTTGTAATAGTCTATATACAAACGGTCCACTGCCGATTGGTGTACGCGAAAATGCACTCTCTTGCAAAGCTCCTGGAGCGATTTCTGACAACACATGTTTGGGCACAATCGGAAAAGTAAGAGCATGAACAAATGATGCATAACCAACGGGTAGAGTGAAGACTACTTGATTGACCTTCAGTGTCTTTGCTGAGATATCTACCCAGTTACTACGCAACGAACTACGTACCCTTGTCTGCGAGTTCTTGATTGTGTTTATCGTAAAAACAACATCATCGGCTGTCATTTTCTGTCCATCATGCCAATAGACGTTATCACGCAATGTCACTGTGTAATTTAAGCCTTTATCGTCTATTGATATCGATTTTGCAACATCAGTCCGAAGATGACCCGACTGATCATAGCTAAAAAGCGACGAAAATAGCAATCTACTCGCTGCTACTTCAGAACTTGATGATGCATAAAGGGGATTGAGCGTATCTAACTCACCGAGCGTTCCCTCCACATATGTTCCGCCATTGGTACTGGCAACAATATTTGTTCTTGTGGAAAATAAATAGGCTTGTACAGCGATTGCGCCCAAAATCAAGCCAACAACCACCGACCAAATAATAATTTGTCTACGCGATTCGCGTAAGCTATTGACTCTTTTTATGATAAAACGATGAGCATGCCGCTGCGACATTGATTCCGCACGACGTAAACGTTTCTGAACATTCTTTTTATTAAACCGAACTCGCTGAAAACTTTTCCATGCAGGACGTGAAGATGATTCATTTTTATTGTTATCTTGTTCTTCGTTCATGAGCAGGTCACTAATTATTTGGTAGTAGCAGTCCAACAAGTATCGAAAGGACAAAGACAACGGCAAATATAATTGTTACTTCAAAAAGATTCTTGTCGAAGCCTCTCCTTGTTGTATAAAGTTCGCTCGATCCACCAAAACCGGCTCCAAGTGATGCACCTCTTTGCTGTAATAAGATCGCAATAATCATAAGCAACGCGGAGCCGAACATAATCGCTTGCAAGATATCATTTGTCGACATTGGTATTCTCCTTAGGTTTACGGGCGTTCCTTAAATCAACAACGCTACTCACTATATAGTTTACCAGACTTATGATTATTCCAGTTAAAACTGAGTGCCAGAATGTCATACTTACACCAGGGGCAAGCTTTAGTGAAATATAAACCAAGAACCCATTAACGATCAACATAAACAAACCCAAAGTAACAAGTAGAGCAGGCAGTGAAAATATAATAACAATCGGGCGGAGCATAGCATTAACAACTGAAAAAATCAGTCCTGCAAATAAAAAGGTTATTATCTTCTCGGGCGACTCACTGTAACCAGTTCCAAATAGCTTAACTGCCAGCCAAAGACCAAGCGAATTAAGAAGCCATCGGAGTAAAAATGATTGAAATTGCTGACGCATATAATACCTCTTCTATTGTAACAGCCTGTTAAAGCTCTGTCGATATCATTTTACTCATGTTTTTTACACCGCGTTCAGTTATCAAAATATCATCTTCGATGCGCATTCCAATTTTTTCTTTTTGAATATAGACCCCTGGCTCCACTGTAATTACCATTCCTGGCAACAACACCTTAGGGCGCCCCAATGGATCATGAACATCAATACCAAGACCATGACTAACCGCATGCGGCATGAGGCTGCGTAGCAGCTTCTCCTTTGACTCACCACGATAGCCCATATCCTGCAGTGCGCTAAACATGATAGTGTCAACTTGAGCATGATACTCTACTATCTGCATGCCAGGCCTAATACAGCTCACAATCTCACTTTGAGCTTGACGCAAGCGGTCGTGAATCATAGTTTGACGCTTAGTTGGCTCTCCATAAGCAAAGTTTCTGCTAACATCAGCCGCATAACCACCCCACCGAGCACCAACATCACATAAAATAATAGACTGCTTGCGAAGCAATTGATTATTAGCTGTGTAATGCAGGGTGCAAGCACTTTTACCACCCGCAATAATAGAGTCATAAGCCATTGATGCTCCTGCACGACGTATCTCATAATCGAATAATGCTTCGACCTCATATTCACTGCGGCATGTCTCTAGCGATTGTTTTACAGCTGCAAAGGCTTTGGCGGTAATTGCAATCGCCTTCTTTATCTGATTAACTTCTTCTTGCTGTTTAATTGCCCGCATTCTTTCAATTGTCTCTCGACAATCAATCGCGTGACTAAAGATTCTCTCGAGCATTACAACTACGCGTTTTTGGGCAGGGTTTATCGAAAATCCGTACTCGACCTTCGATGGAAAAACCGTATAGACATTGGCGTGGTGACGAAACAATTGTCGTAATAGCGGCTCGAATTCGGCTTGGCTAATCACTTCGTCAGCACCTGATAGTTTTTTAACATCATTCATATCAAGCGAGCCATCGAATATTTTTTCAACATCAGTTAACTCAGGCGCAACACACCACGTATGATTCCGAGTTCCGTCATATACTATCATCCAGCGTGATGCATTGATGCCCGATAAGTACCAAAAATTCGCCTCTTGCTCAAATTTATGTGCCATATCATTACCGCGTTGCATATCATCGTAGGCAGGTACAACAACGAGACCACCCTGCAACAACTTACCCAAGTTGGCTCGATTATTCCTAAAAAAATCTACATTCATACTAGCGTATTGTAGCATTCCATTTAATGATACGATCAGCTTTAGCTTTACCGATTATTTTTTCGATATCTTGCTGCTTGGCTTTTTTCACTCCGCTCATACTTCCAAAGCTCTTGATTAGTTTTTTTCGTGTTGCTGGGCCAATACCTGGAATTGATTCAACCTGGCTTTGCAGCGATCGTTTACGTTGAAGCGATGAGTGATAGCTAATTGCAAATCGATGTGACTCATCCCTAATACGTTGAAATAATTTTGTAATATCATTAAACGTTGAAACTGAATATATGTTACCTCGTAAATTTTTTGAGTGCGATGCAGCGTTCTGTTGGGAGGGGTGTGTATTGACTACGATGTAGCTAGCCTCGTTTTTTACAACGATCGCTCCCGTTTTATCTTCAAGTAGCCGATCAATTTGTTCAGCCGCTACGCCAGATTCACTTTTGTGTATTATTATTTCTTCATTTTTTTTAGCTATACTAATAATTATAACTTTGATTTCTTTTGCCTTAGCTGCATTTATTGCTGCCTCTAACTGTCCTTTGCCGCCATCTATTATTATTAGATCGGGTTTCCCCCATTGATGTAAGTTCTTTACACTAAGTCTTCGATATACTGTCTCATAAATATTCCTGTAGTCGTCGTTACGCTCACCCATCTTGAATTTGCGATACTCGGCGCGATCACTCACACCGTTTGTAAATACAACCATGCTTGATACTACATCAGTCCCAGAAGTATGACTCACGTCAAAGCATTCAATTCGCACAGGAAGTTTTTTTAGCCCAAGTAAGCGGGCGATGTCTTGCAGTGCTTGATCTTTCGATATGTCTAGAAATTCTTTATCGCTAAACATAACTCGGCTTTGCAGCTCCTTCATAGCTCTGAGTCTGTTACGTAGCTTTGCAGCCTTCTCAAAATTATGATCGCGAGCAGCTTTTTTCATATCTTGCTCTATGTCATTTGCGATCGCCTTACGATTGCCTTTTATATAACTTATCAATTTTTTTAGATTTGCTTTATACACCATACTGCCTTGTGCTGTGTCGGGATTAAGACCAATCTGCATTTCGAGCTTACTGTCAGTTGCTTTTCGTTCACGTATATAGTACGGAAAAATTTTTCGTAAATAACGTAGCGCTTTTTTCAGTGCATAGCTATTATAGAACGGACCAATATACTCTGCGCCGTCATCGGCTGGATTGCGCGTAAAACTTACATAGGGCCACTCATTCTTCATGTCAATTCGTACAAAAGTCTGACTCTTGTCGTCGCGAAGCAATACATTGTACCTAGGCATGTAGCGTTTTACCATTTCACTCTCTAAAAACAATGCGTCAATTTCAGATTCGACCTCGATCCAATCTGTGTCATAGATTTCTGCCACAAGTGCCATAGTTTTTGTGTCAAGATTTCTACTATCCTGAAAATACTGTCGAACACGATTCTTTAATATTGCAGCTTTACCAACATATATTATTTCGCCTTTTTTGGATTTATGAAAGTAAACTCCTGGAGAGCGAGGCAATGTCTTAAGTTTTGATTCAAAATCAGGCCTAATTGTCATTATATGTTTAATTATACCCAAAATATCACGCCCTGTCTGGTCCTGAATAAAAACAGAGCATGCTACAATATAGGCTAGACATAACGGAGGAAAAAATGGATAGTCCAGCGTGGCAAGCATTAACTAAACATTGTGAATCAATGAAAGGTATGCATCTTCGAGACATGTTCACTAATGACCCAGATAGGGGTACTAGATTTAGCGCCAAGGGTGCCGATATCTATCTCGATTATTCAAAAAACCGCGTTAGTTCTGAAACAATGCAGTTACTATTTGCTCTCGCCCGTGAACAGCAGGTCGAAAGAAAGCGTGACGCTATGTTTAGAGGTGAAGAAATCAACTCGACCGAAAACCGCGCCGTGCTTCATACCGCTCTTCGTGATCAATCTCCAGAACCAATTTTGCTAAACGGACACAATGTTAAGGAAGATGTGCAACGCATTCTACGAAAAATGAGGGATTTCAGCGAAAAGATACGTGACAGTAGCTGGACAGGTTCAACCAAAAAACCAATAAAAAACATTGTAAATATAGGAATCGGCGGATCAGACCTCGGGCCAGTCATGGCCTATGAAGCTCTTAAATTTTACTCCGATCGTTCACGAAACTTCTATTTTGTATCTAATATTGATGAGACTCATATTAATGAAACTCTACGGCAACTTGACCCAAGTGAAACGTTGTTTATTATTGCATCAAAAACATTCACAACCGATGAAACTATGACTAACGCCCATACAGCGCGCAGTTGGTTGGTTAATCAACTCGGTGAGGCTGCAGTATCGAAACATTTCGTCGCAATTTCTACTAACAGTCAGGAAGTTGAGCAGTTTGGAATCATGCTCGACAATATGTTTGAGTTTTGGGACTGGGTCGGAGGACGCTACAGCTTGCCAAGTGCTATCGGCTTGTCACTGATGATTGCAATCGGTCCTGATAGCTTTGATGAATTGTTACACGGCTACTATGAGATTGACGAACATTTTCGCACAACACCACTAGAAGTAAATCTTCCAGTTATTTTAGCCCTAATTGGTATTTGGAACAATAACTTTCTTGGCCTTGAGAACATCGCTATTCTCCCGTACGATCAATATTTACATCGATTCCCTGCTTACCTTCAGCAAGCAGACATGGAAAGTAATGGTAAATCATTTACATTAGATAAAAAGAAGGTGACCTATTCCACTGGACCGGTACTATGGGGAGAGTCTGGCACAAATGGACAGCATTCATTTTACCAGCTGCTTCACCAAGGTAGCCAAGTCATTCCAGCCGACTTTATATTGTTTGCTGAGTCACTACACCACTCAAATAACAGCACTATTCACCACACAAAACTACTGGCAAATGGAATCGCCCAGACAAAAGCACTTGCATTTGGTAAAACAACTAAAGAAGTGCTAAGTGAAGGTACGCCTAATGATATCGTCTGCTATAAAACCTTCGAGGGTAACCGTCCAACCAACACTTTGCTTTTACCAAAGCTTTCACCAAATACTCTCGGTCAGTTAATAGCGCTCTATGAACACAAAATATTCACTCAAGGAGCTATTTGGAACATTAACTCATTCGATCAAATGGGAGTAGAATTGGGTAAGGCATTGGCAAAAGAAATTTACAACTCTTTCGCTGATGAAAACTTTGAGTTCGATTCTTCAACTAATGCCTTGTGTCGCATCATTAACTCGATTCAAAAAACAGACAACTAATTATCTTGCTTTTTGCTATTCCCAACGGAATAGCTTAACTGCGAGCACGTAGATTATAATAGTCCAGATTGCCATTAATCCCAATTCTGGTCCTAAATCTGTTAGTTGAGCGTTTTCAGTCATAATACGACGCAATCCATCAACAACTGGTGTCAGTGGAATATATGCTGTAATGTTTTGCAAGAATTCAGGAAATAGAAATCGTGGGAAAAACGACCCCGACAAAAACATCATGGGAAATGATACGAGATTTGTAATTGGCGCCGACTGGTTTTCGTTCTTTGCCCAACCACCAATAAGCAGTCCAAATCCGAGCATCATAGCAGATGCAAACACAATGAACACACTAAACGTTAACCAGCTGCCCCGCATATTAAAGTGGAATATGAGCGTTCCAACTATTATCATAGCCAACACGCTGAGGAGCGTAATAACAAGATAGTAAAGACCGTTACCAAAAATTAGTTGGCCGGCTGTAAATGGCGACGCACGTAAACGTCTAAATGCACCTGTCTTTTTTTCTTGCGGCATACTGTTTGCTAGGCCAAATATACCCATACTTAGTAGGGTAAAACCCAATAGACCTGAGAAGGTGTAATCAAATTGACTCAATCCTGTATCGGCGGTTGCTTTTTGTGCTACCTTTAATGCGGCCTCGGGTCGACCAAGTTTAGTATTGATACCATCAAGAATTTGCTGCATGACAGCAGCCACAGTTTGGCCAGATTGCTCCTTGCCTTTTTGGTAGTAAACGTCCATTGTACCTGATGGAACCTTAGTCGTATTTGATTGACCGAATGAATCGGGTAATACAATAATGCTATCGATCTCACCGCGACTCATCCGCTGTTTTGCGTCATCGAGAGACGATAGCTCTTCATTCACTTTAAAGGAATCGCTTTTCTTAACGTCACCGACAAACTGCTTTGAAAATTCAGTTTTTGATTGGTTAAGTAATGCTATTTTAAAGCTAACATCATTGTTATTAAATATCGAGCCAAATACGAACAAAAATATTAATGGGAACAAAAACGTAAAGAACAACGCAACCTTATCGCGTGTAAAACGCAGCAAATAAGCTTTTGTGATTCCTAATGTTGAAAGAATGTAGCGTTTCATAATTAATCTCGTATAGCCTTTCCAGTTAGATCGATAAACACATCTTCAAGATTTGCCTGCTCGACTACTTCTTTCTTTTTAAAGCCTCGTTTTATGAGTGATTTAATCAGATTTTTCGGAGTATCAATCGTTAAGATTTTTCCATTGTCCATAATAGCAATTCGGTCGCATAGAATTTCAGCCTCATCCATATAATGAGTTGTCATGACAACCGTAATACCGCGTTTCTTAATTGATTGAACCAGCTCCCATAGATTACGTCGTGCCTGCGGATCAAGCCCAGTGGTTGGCTCGTCGAGAAATAACACCCGGGGATTGTTGACTAACGCTGCCGCAATACTAAAACGTTGTTTTTGACCGCCTGAAAGATTCTCTACATATGACTTTGCTTTATCAGTCAGTTGAACACTTTCGAGCAGCTCATCTGGATGAACACTCTCGCCATATAAACTAGCAAACATTTCTAGCTGTTCACGCAAGCGTAGCTTATCGAAAAAAGATGTCGACTGAAGTTGAATACCTATTATTTCTTTTATGTGACTGGGGTTATCGGCAACGTTAGTTCCGTCGAGCATAACTTCACCATCATCAATCGGACGTAATGCCTCGATCATTTCGAGCGTAGTCGTTTTTCCTGCGCCATTGGGACCTAGGATTCCAAATACTTCGCCTTCTCTAACTTCAAAATTTATATGATCAACTGTTACTTTATCGTCGTAACGCTTTGTGAGTCCGCGCACGGTAATAATATTTTTAGTCATGAGTTTATGATACCTAGGATAAATTAAGATTTCAAGTTTTTAATTCCAAGCATGTCACATATGTCATGTGTGGAGCTGTCGATCCTTTTAAGCCTGTACCAACCTACGACATTCGTCTGTATGGAAAAGTTTGTTTGGTTCTTGTTTGCAAGTACGGCAAATTAGAACAAGTTCATTACATTCTGGCATGGCGCAATTTTCAAAATTGCTAGTCTTTGATTTACAATGCGTGCACTCTCCAATTGTTTTTGTATGATCGGAAAAGTTAACTGTCATACGGTTATCAAATACTCTCAGACTACCTTCCCATAGCCCATCGTCTCCATATGTTTCGCCATATTTTACAATGCCGCCGTCTAGCTGGTAAACATCCGTAAAACCGCGCTTCTTCATCATTGCGCTAATAACTTCACAACGAATTCCACCGGTACAGTAGCTGATTACTTTTTTATTTTTGATTGCATCATATTTATCACTCTCAAGCTCGGCAATAAAATCCCGACTTGTGTTGGTATTTGGTATAACAGCATTTTTGAACTTACCGATTTTGGCTTCATGTGCATTGCGTCCATCGAAAAATACTACTTCATCACCATACTTTTCAATCATCTCATGAACTTGATGAGGTTTTAGGTGCTTCCCACCGCCAACTACTCCTTTCTCATCAACCTCAAACTCGTCGTCCGAGTTTTTAAATCCAACCAATTCACGCCGGCTTTTAACGCTCATCCTTGGAAAATCATCACGCGAACCATCGCTCCATTTAAAGACAATATCATGAAAACCTGAAAATTTTTTGGTTTCTTTAATATACTGCTTTAAGTCATCCATATCGCCGCCGATTGTACCGTTTAAACCGTGACGACTTACTAAAATCCTACCTTTAAGATTCAACGAATCACACAGCGTTTTTTGCCATAACTTCACAACTTCCGAATCAGCAATCGGTGTGAATTTATAATATAGAAGTATTTTTTGCATACTAATATTATATCACTCTACCGGTTCTCGGCGCTTTTATTGTAACTTGGTCGGTTGGACTACGTGAGAGCGTACACCACGTAATTTTTGTGACATGTCAGAATTTAAAGCAAAAAAATCAATCTTTCCGTATCCAAACAAATTTATAAAAATATTTGCCGGAAATGATTCAATAAAACGATGATACAGTGCAACCGATCGGTTATAAAGCAACCTGTTCGCCTGTATATCGTTCTCCACATCTACCAGTTGCGTGAATAGTTGTTGAAAATTTTCAGTTACTACAACATTTGGCATCGACTCGACAACTGCAACCAAGCTCGACTCCAAAGCTTTTTCATTTTCACTAAGTTTTTCGATGGCGTTTTCTCTAACTGCTGTTTGACTTGTTTGCACGAATTGTTCATATCTTGAAAGTGTGTTTGTTGCGGCGAAAACTACAGAAATAAGTTGATGGCGTCGATTGAGTGCTACCACAATATCTGACCATGCTTCATTAACAATATTTTTGTGTTTTACCAGGCTATTATGGATAGACCAGCAATACAGTAAAATCGAAAAACCGATAACACCGCCGCTGATAATGTAGATCATTTTAATCTCCTGTGAAACCGTGAAGGCGAAGCACGAACATAATTATGGTAAAGAGCGATTATTTGACATACGCTAACAATCCAGACAATAAAAATCGCGTCCCCTTGCAATGCATTTTTTCCTTGCAAAACAACCAGTACAATCATCATAACTACCCACAATGACACAATTACGGTTAGCACACCCGTCTTAAGAATAAGTCTTTTTGAAAACGCTACAACTTTTCGGCCATTTATACCTATACCCCCAACTTGGTCATTTGCTATATCCACCTCTTTAGACCTTTTGGCCATAATAACTACCAGCTCTTCCAGTGCATCTGCTATATTGAGAACATCTTGCTGGCTCTTTAGGCGTTTCACATCAACAGCCGCTTGCAGTAGATTGCCTTGTACGATAATTTGTACACCTTCGAGCTTTTTAACGACATGTGCGTTTATTTCTCCGTCAAGATATCGACCCATTTGCCTCTCCTGCCCCTTCGGTATATATGTACGAAAATGTTCATACATAACTCCATCAAGTACTATCTCGTCTGCATGATAGTTTGATGCTGCAGTAACAAAAAGCTGCCATCCCTCCCGCATCTCGCTCCCATCTTGAATTGCATCAAACAAAACCGGTGGTACAAATACCTTAATCGGCATTTCAATGAGCACTGTTCGACCAACTAGTTCAAAATCGGTTTCATTTATAATATTCGACCACCTGCCAAGACGTACGGGACGACTGCTACTCCTCAGTGCCGTCGCGATAGGCTCGCCAACAGCAGCTAATCCAACTCGATTTTTTCTAAAGACCCAGTGCCATAATACATAAGCGACTACATGATAAACCACCACGATAACAAACACGCAGAGTAATATATATGCAATACATCCTAAAAGCGTTTCTACCCAAGTTGACCCCAAACGCATACTATCCTGAAATATTATATGTCCGGGCGATAACCAGAAGGTTCCATCCTGCAGCGAACTCAGAAAGAGCGTCCAGTCCCAACTAGAGTCAATATATATTCCGCTGTTGTACTTTGAGAATGAGAACATACCAGTTGAAATTACATACATTACAAATGGCAAAACGATTATAAGAACTATACTAAAACGCCACAAATGTCCTGCATATCGATGTTGTGCACGGGCATACTGAACAATGTCATCAATGCTCATGTTACTTCACCTCTAGCGAATTTATCATTTTATCAAACTCGTCAGTATTAATTAAATTTTCCGGATTTGCACCATTTTTAATGGAGGCCTGGATTTGTATCAATATATCACCATCTTTCATAATGATGTATCGTATTTGTTCATAATTCATGCCCGTTTTTGAATTCCTAATTATCTCGTAGTAATCGGCTTTGTGACCACCAATTACGCGGTGCTCGAACTTTAGAGAAATATCACTGTAGCGTCTATCCTGCTCTAGTTTATTTGGACGTTGCTTGTCTTTATAAAAGTACACTTTTTCAAACAGGGTTTTTTCAAAGTCGTATTGTTCATTAATCGTTTTACAGCCTTTATATTGACAGCTCGTGTCATTAACTTTGATAAACACTAAAACACCAGTACCTCTTCTACCGACATCGTTAAATGCGGATGAGTTATAGGATGATCGTAACGTAATAGTGTCGTGATACTTACCCGTATTATGCTCCTCCACCATACCAGTGGGATATCTCATAGATAGATCACCAATTTTAGAAATAGCAACTTGGTAGGGATCGCGATTTATCATTTGACTAGCACCTCGATAGACTGAACTAACTATCACTGTCATCACAATGGCCACAACTCCAAGCAGTAATAGAGAAGCTGCTTGCTTCTTTAACGATCGATTGGCTTTGAAATTTATGTTATTAACCATAAGCTATTAATGTCCAATTATATATTACATTTATCAACAAATTTTTACTACATTACAATAATGCTCGACACCATCTACCTAACTACTCATACTTGCAGACTGCATAACACTGGAATAGAATAATACTAGTCTATGAGAAAACCAAAACTATTTAGTCGTACGAGCGCCAGTACTGTTCGCAGAACAATTGCTATTTTCCGCGAGGAGGCCGCCAAAGACAAAAAAGCTTTAGTGCTTTCTATAGTATTTATACCACTCGGCCACATTATATACTTGGTTATTTTACCGCTTATCATCAGTTTTATTATTCAATCACTTATTAATGAACCACATAACATTGAACAACCACTTTGGTTAGTTGCCGGTATGATCGTTAGTGGCTTTGCGACAGTGTTTATAAATCGCTTTGTTTTTCCAATTTTTTTCAACCATGAGGAGCGAGTGACAACTAGTCTCACGAAACGTGCTATGCGAGGAATGCTTGCGCATAGTCACAGTTTTTTTGCCAATCAAAAAGTTGGATCGATCGCAGGCGACATCAATACGTTTTCAAGATCCTATTTGGCACTATTTGATATTATTTTTCTCCACGCCAGTAATATTTTAGTTAGTTTCTTTGCGGGGCTTGTAGTTATTGCAATTATTGCCCCACTGATGCTAATACCACTGTCATTACTGACGGCATTCATTGTAATTGAATCCATTAACTCATTGAATCGACGCTCGATATTTCGCAACAAACGTAAAGAGCTTCAATCAAAGCTATTTGGATCAATCGCCGATATAATGGGAAATCAATCAATCGTGCGTACTTTTAGCACAGCGGATAAAGAAATCCGAGGTGTAGTTACCGAGCGTCAGCAAATCGAAGAAGTTGCGAACGAAGAAATAAAAATTATTGAAAAATCGTCCGTGATACGGATGTCTGGATTGTATTTTTTTCAAGTTTTAACAATGTTAATTGCAATTTATCTTGTCAATCATAGTATGGTTAGTATTGCTGCGCTAGTATTCACTGTTACGTACCTTATGCGTGTAACGGGCGTCATGTTTAATATTAATTCAATCGTTCGAACTAGTGAACAAGCATTTCTAGACGCTTCAAAGGTAACCGAAATTTTGTCAATCACACCGGAAGTTGTCGATGATAAAAATGCCGACATGCTTGAAATCAAGAACGGAAGTATTACTATCCGTAACTTAGATTTTCACTACGCAGACAACAAGGAAGAGCCTGTTATTAGTAACTTATCACTTAGCATCCCAGGTGGACAACGACTTGGCTTAGTCGGAAAAAGCGGTGGCGGTAAATCAACTCTCACTCACCTTTTACTCAGATATATGGACGTAGCGGGAGGAGCAATTACGATCGACGAACAGGACATTGCTCATGTGACACAAGATAGTTTGCGCAATGCCATAGCCTATGTCCCCCAGGAATCGTTTTTATTCCATCGTAGCTTGCGTGAGAATATAGCCTATGGTAGACCAGATGCAACCGATGACGAAGTGCTATCGGCCGCAGAAAAAGCCTATGCTATGGAATTTATCAACCGTCTGCCGGATGGCTTAGATACAATTGTCGGCGAACGAGGTGTCAAGCTTAGTGGCGGCCAACGTCAGCGAATTGCTATTGCTCGAGCAATATTAAAAGATGCACCAATTCTTATTTTAGATGAAGCCACGTCCGCATTAGACAGTGAAAGTGAAGCCTACATCCAAAAAGCCTTAGCTGAACTGATGAAAAATAGGACCAGTATTGTTATCGCTCACCGATTAAGTACAATTGCCAAACTTGATCGAATTATTGTGTTAGACAAAGGAAAGATTGTCGAGGATGATACCCATACGAATTTGCTGCAGCATAATGGTACTTATGCAAAACTCTGGCATCGACAAAGTGGTGGATTCATAGAAGAATAACGCTAGTTCTTGATTAAAATTAAAAAACATGCTACAGTGCACATATACTACTAACCCTAACGGAAAGGCGCATATGACTATAATGGTATCGATCTGCCAAGCGCCGACATCGTTTCAAGGCGTTTGACACACTTCTCAATAATTCAAATTTTCTAAAGGATTTCTAATGCAAAAAGAAACTCTCGCTCTATTTTGGCGATTTTCATCCCGCTATAAAGTTAGGCGTACACTTGCCTTATTATTCCCTGTGTTTGCTGTTTTAACCAACGCAGTCGCAGCGCAATATGTTTTATCAATCTTTATTAATAAGCTGCAGGCGGGCGGGATCACGTTCGCAAACAGCTGGAAGCTCATCGTACTTTACGGATGTCTGACATTTGTTGGTGAAGTTATTCTATGGCGTCTTTCACTGTATTTTACCTGGACCTTTGAAGTAAGGGCGCAACGTGATATTTACCTATCGATTTTTAATAAGTTAGCTCGTGAAGATACTGCTTTTCACGCCAATCGATTTGGCGGATCGCTCGTAAGTCAAAGTTCTAAATTTTTAGGTGCTTTTGAAAGATTCTGGGATATGATTATTTGGAGTATTGTACCAATGCTCACTACTGTGATTGGATCGATCGCTGCACTCACAATGCTCGGCCTTTGGCAATATGGAGTATTTCTGACAATCTATGCACTTTGTTTCATAGTGATCGTGATGTTTGCCTCACGATTCATAACCGAGCGAAACCGTAAGGAAGCAGCTGCGAGTAATCGAACAAGCGGTTATCTTGCTGATATGGTAACCAATATCAATACCGTTAAGGCATTTGGTCGCGAACGATTTGAGTATACCCAGGCGACAAAGTATATTGACCGGTGGCATAGCGCCTCAACAAAACTGAAGTGGGGTGTAATTGGAGCAACATCGATCTTTAGTGCAATGTACTCACTCGGTGCAATTGGGGCTTTCGTTTTTGCTGTCCTTGGAGCCGAGCATGGAATTGCATCTGCTGGTATGGTGTACTTAGTGTTTGTCTATTCTCTCAACGTTAATCGTCAGCTTTGGGAAATGAATAACATTACTCGTACCTATAGCCGTGCAATCGGTGATGCCCATGAGATGACACAAATTTTATCGAAAGAATACGAGCTAATCGATCACACCAGCAACGCACTTCAACCAAGCTCGGGAGTCATATCATTTAATAACGTGTCGTTTAGTCATGATGGTGGTGATGGTGAACATATTTTCAAAGATTTTAACCTCACTATCCCGAGTGGTCAGCGACTAGGAATTGTTGGACACAGTGGTTCGGGTAAAACAACCCTTACGCGAATTTTATTGCGATTTTCTGATATTGACCATGGTAAAATTGCTATCGATGATCAAGATATTAGTAAGGTAACCCAGCGTAGTTTACATGAATCGATCGCATATGTAGCCCAGGAGCCGATGCTCTTTCATCGTAGCTTGAGCGAGAATATTGCTTATGGTAGACAAAATGCTTCAATGCAACAAATTGTAAACGCAGCAAAAAAAGCTCATGCCTATGAGTTTATTAAATCTCTACCAGACGGATTCGAAACTCTTGTTGGTGAACGTGGTATTAAACTTAGCGGTGGACAACGGCAGCGTATCGCGATTGCTAGGGCGATCTTAAAAGACGCTCCGATACTAGTCTTGGACGAGGCAACAAGTGCCCTGGATAGTGAGAGTGAAAAACTAATCCAAGCTTCCTTAGAGACACTTATGAAAAACCGGACCAGTATCATAATCGCACACCGGCTTTCGACAATCGCTAAGCTCGACCGCATCATCGTACTTGATCATGGTAGAATTGCCGAAGACGGAAACCATAAAGAATTACTGGCTCATGGCGGTATTTATGCAAATTTATGGAAACACCAAAGTGGCGGATTTATCAACGAGTAAAGCCCCGGGTAATTGGATTTTGTCTCACGTTTGAGATAATAGGTTCTACGATTCTTTATCGTTTTTTGGAGCTTCATCACCAATCGCATCACCTGAATTTTCCTCACTCGTTTCTTCAGCGCCATTTTCAGCTTCGACTTCACTCTCGTCAGTAGCGCTGCCCGCTGCAGCTGCGTTGGCAGCTTCAAGCGCTGCAGGCTCCCAGACACTGGCGATCATTAAGTCCGTTATACTTGGCCGTTCATCTTCATCCTCATCAACTTGCTTGCCATCATCATGTTCAACTAACTCAACGCCCTTCGGCAGTACGATATCGGCAACAGTAATCTTTTCACCTTCCTCCTTCAAACTAGCAATTGAAACTTCAAGTGCCTCTGGTAGTTCCATCGGCAGAGCCCTAACTTCGATTCGATCAAGAGCTTGCAGCACGATAAGACCGGCTTTTTCGGCCTCACTTTCGCCTTGCCCAATTAGACGAATAGCTACCTCAGTAGTAACCGGTTCATCCGCTTTCACCGCATGAAAAGAAATATGGCGAATGGTGTTTTTTACTGGGTCAACATCAACATCCTTAATCATCGCGATTCGTCGCTTCGAACCTGTAAGATGAACCGGTGTGTGTTTGCCTGCCTTCTGAACAATGCGACGAACCTCACCTTCCGGCATCTGCACACTCATTGGCTCAATACCTGGACCGTAGACTACACCTGGTGTAAGTCCTGTTTTTCGTAAATTAGATACTTTTTTTCCGTGGACTTCACGTTCATCCACCTGAAGGGTGACTTTATCTCCCATCTCTCTTCTCCTTTCAATTGAAGAATACCTTTTCGGAGGTAACTGTAATAACTCGAATCATTATAGCATATCTGATACAATGATGCTAATGGAAGCAGTGATTCATTTTATCACCGGTTTTGGTATATTCGCTATTTTGTTTGTGATTTATGCCGAATCTGGATTATTATTCGGTTTTCTTTTCCCGGGTGACAGTCTGTTGTTTACAGCTGGATTTTTATTTCAGCAAGAAGTGCTACCAGGTAACGTCCCTATTACCATTCATCTTTTTGCTTTCTTGCTCTTTATTGCCGCATCACTTGGTCAAAGTACTGGCTATATCTTTGGAAAAAAAGTTGGTCGCAAGCTATTCGAGCGTAAGAACAGTCGATTTTTTCGCCGCGAAAACCTTGTACGAACCGAGGAGTTTTATGATAAGTATGGTCCCCTAGCAATTTCGCTCGCCTGCTATGTTCCTGTCGTACGTACGTTTGTACCAATTGTTGCAGGGATTAGTAAAATGACTTATCGACAATTTTTACCTTTTAATATTTTAGGCGCGTTCACTTGGACGTATAGTTTTACCTATCTCGGCTACTACGCCGGTAAATTACTTAATGACATGGGAATTAATATTGAAATTGCTGCATTAATTATTATATTCTTATCAGTTTTACCTCTGCTGATTCATGCTTTTAAAGACAAAAACCATCGGCATGCTTTTGTTAAGAATATTAAGCGTGAAATTGCGATCATACTTGGCAGACAAAAACGTTGATCATAAAAGCGCTTTTAGATATTGGCCTGTATAGCTTTTTGAATTTTTTGCGACTTGCTCAGGTGTGCCCTCAGCAATAATTGAACCTCCACCAATACCACCTTCTGGTCCCATATCAATAATATGATCGGCTGATTTTATTACATCTAGATTATGCTCAATAATGATCATCGTATTACCGCCTTCGACAAGTTGACCTAGAATGTGAAGTAATTTCTTTACATCAGCCGAATGCAGCCCAGTGGTAGGTTCATCAAGAATGTAGAGCGTTTTTCCGGTACTTCGTCGGCTAAGTTCACTCGCTAATTTAATTCGTTGAGCCTCGCCACCACTAAACGTTGTGGCTGGCTGACCAAGTGTAATGTAGCCAAGACCAACCTCACTAAGCGTATCAAGTTTACGGAAAATACTAGGTACATTTTTGAAAAACTCGCAGGCTTGTTCGACTGTCATATCAAGTACATCACTAATTGTTTTTTCCTTATACTTTATTTCCAGAGCTTCACGATTGTAGCGTTTACCTTTACACTCATCACATGTTACATAGACATCAGGTAAAAAATGCATTTCAATTTTAATCACACCATCACCCTGACAATTTTCGCAGCGGCCACCCTTTACGTTGAAACTGAACCGACCAGCTTTATAGCCGCGTATATTTGCCTCTGGTGTTGAGGCAAATAATTCGCGAATTGGTGTAAAGACACCTGTATAGGTAGCGGGATTTGAACGTGGAGTACGACCAATAGCTGATTGGTCGATAATAATCCCTTTATCGAGCTGGTTAATACCTTCGATATTCTCATGAGCACCTGGTACCGTCTGCGCGCGATGAAGACGAGCTGATAGTTCTTTCGCTAAAATATCATTAACGAGCGTTGATTTACCACTGCCCGATACTCCGCTGACAACAGTCATCACCCCTAAAGGAAAGGCTACATCAATCGATTTTAGGTTATTTTCGCGAGCACCTCGAATTATGAGTAGTTTATCTTTTGTAATACTGCGCCTTTTTTTGGGGAGTGTGATTGAATCTTTACCCGATAGGTAACGACCAGTAATGCTGTCTTTACTATCAGCAACTTCTTTCGGAGTACCATAAGCCACTATATGACCACCGTGAATGCCGGCGCCTGGACCAACATCGACTAAATAGTCGGCCTGACGTATGGTGTCCTCGTCGTGTTCAACTACAAGTACAGTGTTTCCAAGATCACGCAGATGTTTTAGCGTATTAATGAGCCGATCATTGTCACGTTGATGAAGACCGATCGAAGGCTCATCAAGTACATAAAGCACACCCTGCAAACCAGAACCAATCTGCGTTGCCAAACGAATTCGCTGAGCCTCACCGCCACTTAGGGTATTGGCGGCTCGGCCAAGCTCGAGATAGTTAAGTCCGACGTTTTTCATAAAACCAAGCCGCTCAGTAATTTCTTTAAAAATTTGTTTTCCAATAACGATTTCGTCCCCTGATAGTGTAATGTCGTTTTCGAACGTATCGAGTGCTGCGTCGATTGGCAGGTTACAAATGTCCATAATACTGTATCCATGTACTGTTACTGCCAGTACTGCTGGCTTCAAGCGCGCCCCTTTGCACTCGTGACATTTACGTTCGCGCATAAATCTTTCTATGTCGCGGCGCATAAAATCAGAGTCAGTTTCCTTATGACGTCGTTCAAGATTTGGAATAACGCCCTCATATGTTGAATCGTAATGGCGACCCGTACCCAATCGAACGCGGTATTTTTGAGTACCAGTACCGTAAAGAATTTTTTGCATGGCTTCTTCAGAAAGTTCTTTCACTGGCACTTGCAAACTAAAACCATGAGCGTTTGCTACCTCTTGGAGCCGTTTGATGTACCACGCGTCAGAATTGACTCGATTGTACGGGCGAATTGCACCCTCGGCAATTGTTAAATTAGGATTAAATACCAGCGTAGGATCAACTTCAAGCCGATGACCGAGACCCGTACATACCGGACACGCTCCCTGCGGCGAATTAAAGCTAAAGATTCTCGGTTCAAGTTCGGGAATTTCGGTATTTGGATGGTCGACGCACGCATAGCGTTGACTATACGGCATGGTTTGCTCACTATCAACATCGAAAATATGAACTGTACCATCCGCGATTTCTAGCGCTTGTTCAACAGACTGACTAATTCGACTCTCAGCGCCTGGCTGCAACACAATTCTATCAACCACAATATCAATATCATGTTTATAATTTTTTTGCAGCTCAGGAAATTCGTCCAGCGCGTAAACAACACCATCAACCCGTGCTCTTGCATAACCTTGTCGCATAAATTGTTCTGGAATATGGGCGAATTCGCCTTTTTTTGCTTGCACGATTGGTGCTAAAATTAGCAAGCGTTTATCCTTGCCAAGCTTCAAGACCTCATCAATAATTGCCTGCGGCGTACGACGGTGTACTGGCTTGCCGCACTGAGGGCAGTGTGGCACCCCAATGCGTGCAAATAAAAGACGGAGGTAATCGTAAATCTCTGTAACTGTAGCCACCGTACTGCGCGGGTTACGACTAGTTGATTTTTGGTCAATGCTTATTGCCGGACTAAGGCCGTCGATGCTATCAACATCAGGTTTGTCCATGATTCCCAAAAACTGACGCGCATAGCTACTTAGACTTTCAACATAACGACGCTGGCCTTCGGCATAAATCGTGTCAAAGGCTAAACTTGATTTACCGGAACCACTCAGTCCAGTTATCACGACTAGCTTATCACGTGGTATTTCAACATTCACATCCTTCAAATTATGCTCACTTGCACCAACAACTTTTATAGACTCTGCCATCTTATCCATTATACCAGCTCTTTTATTTCAAGACAGCTTGGTCTATTGTAATTAATTTTACTACGACTTATAAAACGCTTATCGTTGCGTTTTATGAAACCAAAGTGCTAGATTAGACTAAGAAATTATATGAATAATACCGAGCTAAAAAAATACATCTTCACAACCGCAGTCATCGTGATTTTTATTGCAAGCGGTGCACTTGAAGCTGTCTTTATGTTACTATTTTTTGGCTATTTACCAGGTACAACACTCACCATCCCTCCATTTGTTATGTTTGTGCTGATAGCCGGACTTGGTATTGTATGCTCATACTACCTTTTCTTTTCGAAATCCCATAAAAAATCGTCGCAAAAAATTATATCTATTACCAATCGTACTCAATTACCGAGAAGGCGCTACACTCGTCTCACCTAACTCGTCGCCCGTGTCTTCTGATACTACCGACTCAAACCAAAGTTTTAATTCTTCTAATACAAATTGCTGATGTTCTGAGAGTTTTGTGCTTGGCAGTAAGCGTTGCATCGCCTTCACAAACAACGGTGACTGACGACTGATGCGACGCTGACGATAGCGCTCATATTGAGATCGTTCATCGTCGCTCAGTGTCGTTGGAAAATTTTGCGCTTTATACCGTGCAAACATATCTCTCAGGCGTTGATCATCAAATTGCGGTGCAAGGTTGCGCAGTTGATCCACTGAAGCACTGCGCACCGCTTCGGTCCGCAACCCATCACGATCGCCAATAAAGCCATCGTAAATTTTATTTTCAGCATCTGGCAAATTTTTATAGTCAGGTTTTTTATTTAAAATATTAGCCGCACGCGAGGCGAACTCAAAATCACGTTGCAATTGTTGCTGGTGTTCGGTGATAATTTCGGGTGTCAAACCAATTCGACCCCATCCCTCATCTTGGCCTAGCACACCGATTGGAGCAACTGCTGGACAGTGATTATATTGCAGCTTTTTTATCGGAAAACTTTGATAATCATCACCACGTTCTTTATATGGCACGCTCAAAATCTGCTCAATTTCCTCGCTTGATTTTGTTAGCCACTGGCTTGGATTATAGCGAAGATCATAGACGTAGATGTTGCCATTTTCAGCCTCGGCTAGCGGATATGCAACCGTGGTTTTATGGTAATTACTATCATAACGACCACTCGTATACACAAACGGAACTGGTTGGTCGAGGTTTACTAGATCTTTCACTTTATTTTTATCACGCATTGAGAATAGGTAGTCAAACAACTGTGGTTGTTTTGACTGAATTAATTTCGTTATTTCAATAAGCGCCTGGACATCACTCAGGGCATCGTGTGCATTAGCGTGCTCGAGCTTATTTTCCCGGCTCAGTAGCTCAAGTCGATTACTCGGCTTGCCCTCACTCATTGGCCACGTAATACCATCAGGCCGAAGCGCCCTCGTCATCCTTACAACATCAAGCATATCCCATCGGCTGCGATTTTTGTCGTAGGCCCATTTGTAGGGATCGTAGTAATTTCGCCACAACAGTGCGCGTATAAACTCATCGTCAAAACGAACATTGTTGTAGCCGACAAATACCGTACCATCGAGAGCAATATCATTATCGAAAAGATGAGCAAATTGCTGTTCGCTGTAGCCTTCTTCGACCGTTTTTTGTGGCGTGATACCGGTTACCATCAACGCATCTGGACTCGGTAATGTGTCATCGCTCATAGCAATAAGCAAATTGTACGGTTCGCCGATTGGCTGCAAAGCCATATCAGTACGCTGGCCGGCAAACTGCATGATACGATCATCACGCGGATTAAGCCCACTGGTTTCGAGATCGTAAAAAAAGAACGTCTGGCTCGTTTTTGGCATGTACCTAGCATAACAAAAATGGCCAACCGATAATACAGCAGGCCATGTAACTAATATGGATGCGACAAGGCAATCCGAGAAGCTCGGGAGAGATCCCGGTGGTTGGTGGGTGGAGCCGCAGCGCCACCCACCAACCTGGAAGGGAGAGGGTATCGATGAGGTGAGGATGCCACCGCCTAGGTGGCTTTCTTGTGAAGGCGTCCTCACGCCTTCCCTTCAAACGCCGATCCGGCACCGCGGTGAGGTCAATGACCTCACCTCCTTTCTTATTGCCGGCGCTTGATCAGGTGGTGGTGGGGGTGACCTCGGCGGTCGTGATCGCAGTGTCGGTGGTCACACCGACGTCGAACTTTTTCATAGGTGATTTCTCCTTCGTAGGTTCCCATGGACTGTCCACGGGTTGAAAAACATATAACTATCGGTCTAGCTGCCGCCAATGTTCTTCAATCCATGGACAATCTCGTATTGCCTTGTCAATGTACACCTTTTAGGAGCAAGGCTCAACCAAAAGGTATGCAGCCAATAATACGCTATCATCTAATACGCTATCATCCAGACTTTTGCAAGCACAATCCGAATATTGTTAGATATTACCTTCCGCGGCCTACTGCTCAACCAGCGTAAAACTAGTATCGCCAATATATATAAGGGTATCGCTCTCGGCACCACGGCGAATAAGTTCATGGCTGATACCAAGTTTTTTTATAATATCACGCAGTCGATTGATACTTTGAAATTGATCAAAGTTAGTCCGTCGGGCAAATTTTTCAATTTTTTGGCCGCGCACCCGAAAGCCTTCGCCTTCTGATTCAACTGACCAATCACTCGAATCAGCTTCGTCGAGTCGAATTATTGGAACCGATAGTTTGGCATCATCTTTTTCGATATCTTGTACTGTCTTAGCTTTTACCTGCTCTACTTTACGTCGCAGTTCGCGCAGCACATTAGTTAAACCATCGTGCGCCTGAGCCGAAATTGCATAAATTGGCGTACTCTTACCAACAACTTTCTCAAGCGCATGACGCTGCATTGTTACTATATCACTATCAAGTCCATCGATTTTGGTCAGTGCTACTACCTCTGGCCTATTAGTCAAGTCACTGCTATAGCGAGCAAGCTCACTACGAATCGTTTGATAGCTCTTGGCAGCATCGTTACTATAGCTATCGATAAGATGAAGTAAGACGCCTGTTCGTTCGATGTGACGTAAGAAAGCATCACCTAAGCCTTTGCCTTCACTCGCACCCTCGATCAACCCAGGAATATCGGCAATAAGTAGGCTGCCATCGTCGATATCGGCAACACCCAGATTTGGCGTCAGAGTAGTAAATTCATAATCAGCAATTTCTGGACGAGCATTACTGACAACACTTAAAAAAGTTGATTTACCGGCATTGGGGAAGCCTACTAAACCAACATCAGCTAACAATTTGAGTTCTAGTTCGGCTTCGAATTTATCACCCGGCTCCCCTAGCTCTGCAATACGAGGTGTTTGACGCACTGAGCTTTTAAAGTGAGCGTTACCAAACCCGCCATCGCCACCTTTCGCAATCACCACCTGCTGTTTATTGACCGTTAAATCTGCGATCATTACACCGTCACGGCTCACCACCGTACCGACTGGCACTTTCACGATAAGGTCGCTGCCTGATCTACCGCGCATCTTGCGCTTGGCACCATTTGCACCGTTCGCAGCCTTTAGTTCTGGTTTGTAGCGAAAATCAAGCAATGTATTAAGATTTTCGCTAGCTTCAAAAATCACATCACCGCCTCTGCCACCGTCGCCACCATCTGGACCACCTTTATCAATGTAAATCTCATGGCGAAAACTCACTACACCATCACCACCTTTACCGGCTTCAATAAATACTTTGGCTGTATCAACAAACATTGCTCTAGTATACCAAAATCACCCCTGCTTTAACAGGGGTGATCATAGAATTACTATAACTTTTAGTGAATATAGCGATACATACCGCTAGTGGCTCTACTCCAGTCAACCGTAGCAGTTCCCACTCGGTTGAAACCGGCAACACCATTCATGTCGCTATAGGTTACACTTTTGCCTGGGTCGACACTTTCAACAATCGCCACATGTCCGTAACCACCACCATTTTGCATTACAGCACCCGGCTCTGGATTGCCGTCAACCCTGAAACCTGCTGCTGAACCATACGCCGCCCATGTCGCAGCATTACCCCAGAAGCTACCGACTGGTTTACCGAGTTGCAAACGTCGTTCGTACGCATACCATGTACAGTTACCGAAGGCATAACGGTTACCAGCTGAGGCGTTAACATACGCTGGATTAACCGATATACTAGAGCTACTATAATAAGATGTTGATCGCGGTGCGACGTATCCAGGTCGTTCATTTTCTGGCAGATTTCCGTTTGGCACAAGTAACTCTTGGCCATCACGAATACCGTTAATCTCAAGGTCGTTCAGTGAGCGAATCTGTTCGACGTTTGAGCCATACTTACTAGCAATTGCATCAATACTTTCACCAGCCTTTGCCTTATAGAGAATCCCGTTCATCGGCAAAATTTTCATGGTACGACCGGGTTCAACCGCATCAGAATTCATATTATTAGCCCACTTGACGGTTTGAGCATTGATACCGTATTTGCTCGCGATTGACTGCACGGTATCACCAGTTTGGGCAGTATAACTCTTTATCTCGCGACTGCTCGCTGTTGGCTGAATAATCTGTGGTTTAGCCACAATGTTAGTATCATTTTGCGATAACACGCTCTCTGCTGCCATCGACTGCGACATATTGGCCACATTGGCGGCAACAGGAAGATCAACTGTCTGCGCAATATTTGCCGCAACAGAAGTAGAAACAAGATCATCAACCGAAACTTCGGTACCACTAGCAATGGAAGGATTTTTGACATCAACCGAACTCGCAGAGGCACTGATGTGCTCGGGCGGTTGATAGCCAATTGCTACGATCGACATAATCATTAGAAAAACACCAACGTATGCCATCATTGAATGAGAAGTCGAAAATTTACGTGACGAAGATCGCCATAGTGAACGCGATGAAGCGTTGTCTTGTAATTCGTGCGACTGCTGTTTATGAGCAGCCAAAGCTCGAATACGAATAACTGTTCTCCTGCACTCGATATTACTATCGATGCTTCTACCGTACTTTGTCTTACTCCGTTTTATTTTGGAAAGGATACACTTGTCGACCAATTTTTGTTACTAATATTCGTATAAAAAGTTGTTCGGCATCCGTACGACATTTCAAGGTAGGCTCATTAGTTTAATTGTTACCCACTCGCATACACTACTGTTTTTGCAAAACTGTAATCAACACTGTGCAATTCCACTAATGTGCTTAATTCATTGTAGTCTTTGATGAATTAAATGTCAATACCATAAGAAACAATTATTCAATTTGTCACCTCTGTTAATGCTACATTTCTGAGCAAAGTTTGTGACAATAGCGAGCTACATTTGCTTCGTGTTCCTCGTTTGTCTTAGCAAAATAGGTTTTACCATCGTCACCAGATACAAAATATAAGTAATCCGTGTTGGTTGGTTTTGCTACTGCCTCAAGTGCAGTTTTGCCAGGCGCGCTGATTGGTCCAGGGGGTAAGCCGTTATGAAGTCGGGTGTTATATGGGGAATCAAGATCGACGGCACGTGGCACATTTGCTTGATCAGCAGCATACACAAAGGTTGGATCAGATCCAAGAGGCATACCTTCGGCCAAGCGCTTATAGAATACTTGGGCGACAATCTTCTGATGTTCTAGATCGGGAACTTCACGCTGCACTATCGATGCAAGAGTAATCGCCTGATAAAGTGTTAGGTTTTTTTGTTTGGCAGTTTCGATGATACCAGAGCTTTTTACTTCGTCGTAATAAACATCAAATGTATGTTTGAGTATTTGCTCTACACTCACGTCGGGACCAAACCGATAAGTTTCACCGTAAATATATCCTTCTAGCGAAGTCCCTGCTGGTTTTCCAGCAAACAACGGATGATCATATGACTTTGTAAAAGCGTTCTTAATAGCGCTATCATCGAATCCAGCTCTCATCAACATTGTGTAAACATCGGTACGTTTGGCATCATCTATCGAGCGAGGATCGCGCAGTGTTGCTCCTGGATAAAAAGTAATCACCAAATCCTCGGCTTTAGCTTCTTTTAATACTTCGACTATTTCTGCAACTGGTTTACTTGGGTTTATCTGAAACTCGCCAGCTTGCAATGACGATCTGGCATTATTAAGTCTTGTATAGATTGAAAATGCAAAGTGACTGCGAATCAAACCTGCAGATTCAAGCTTTTTTGCAATCTCATCCACAGTCATGCCTTCTTCTACTACGAATTTTGTCGTATTTAGGGTGGAAGATTGTTTTGGACCGATGGCCCACTGATACCATCCTACGGCACCTATGGCGGCAAAAACCAACAATAAACCGCTTGCAATTAGCTGCTTTTTAAATGATCTCTTTGTTTTTTGTACTTTAGCAGGCAGTTGATCGTGGCCTGTCTCAGTAGAGGGGCCAGATTGATCTGGCTCAGCCGGCGTTTCACGAACAATACCACTTTGGCTCTTAGGCTGTTGGTGTGGTAGTTGTGGCGGACGAATGTCACCGTTCATAAATTGGCCTCCATATAGTCATTTAAGATCAGGCAAGCCGCCTGACTGTCGATATCAGCCTTTGTGTACGGCTTTTTTTGCCGTGCTAGCTGTTCTTCAGCGAGCACACTTGTCATAGATTCATCTTGAAAAACAATTTTTGCGTCGATATCACGCAAATTACCAACGAACTCTTTCACTTTTTGTGTCTGTTTCGTCTCCTCTCCTGATTGATTACGAGGATTGCCGACTACCACAACATCAATTTTATGTCGCTCAATTAGTTCAATAATCGCGATCAATTCTTTGCCATCAACCTCAATGGTTTCGTAGGGAACGGCGATACGAACCGAAGAATCGGCCATAGCAACCCCTATTCTTTTATCGCCCACATCTAACGCTAGGAGATTTTGCTTAGGCATCGTTTAAAATAAACTCGACCGAAATCTTATTGACATTGTTTGGCACCGAACGCACCCAAAATTGCGAGAACTTTACATCAACTTCTTCTACTCCATTAATGCTATTCAGTTCACTTTGAACTTCACCGTAGGTCTTTCCTTTAGCGATTGATTTAACTTTCTCGGCATCAATTATCGGACCGATTTTACCGTTGGTTGAAAGGCCGGCACCGTAAGTTTGGTCAGTTTTTCGTATGTTAGTAAATTTGACAGTCTTTGTACCGTTATCATAGATGCGCTGTTCTTTTTTGTTATCGATTTGACTATTAATTGCCGTATCAAGAAAAGTCGAAAGCTGATCTTTACTAACTCCGTACATAGTGAACACAACATTACCTGATAAAGCTGCTTTGCCATTTGTAGCCTCGCTGTCGATTTTTACTGTCGGCGTTACACCGCTTGCGTCAATGTCTAGGGCATCCTGAAGTGTTACAAACGAGTCACCAAATTGTTTAGCTAAATCAGTTTTTGCCTGAGTCGCCCCGACCTGTTCATTGATTTTTTGACGAGCTGAATCAACATCAGCTTGAGTGACAACTGTAATCGTCTTATCAGTTCCGCCGCCGGTTGGATCATCGAATGTTGCGGTTGTCCCACCAGGCGCACCGCTCAAGCTTCCAGTGGCACTGTTATATTTTGAACCGCCAGCAGCAGCCGTTACTGTTCCGCTGGCCGTACCGGCGCAAGCTGTCGGGAAACAACCCGGACCAAATGTACTAGCGGGAACAGTTATAGTCGAATCTGTCACAAACACAAGCCCTCCCGACGTTTCAAGTTCAGTTCCAGCAGGTATCGTGGTAGAATTCATCGCTTGCCGTGAAAAATTAACCTTACCAGTAGCTTTTTCACCAACATCCTTTTTGCCAGTAGCATCAAATGGAATCGATACTTCTTTCTTAAGCTGACGTGTTTCGGCTTTTAGGGTTCCTTTGGTTGCATCAGTAGCGAGAGCAGCTCCTATTGAAACCGGTTGATTAACAGCGGCGTCAGTTGTACGAGTTTTCAAGATGACCGTTGCGTGCGGTGCAAAAATAATTGCCCAAATCAGAAAACATAGCAGTAAAACGACCGCAGCGATAATAAGAAAGAGTTTCCTACGAAACATATCAAAATTCGGTACTCTGCTACCTTTTTTAACCTTAACAGGCGCTAGTACTTCACCGTCGACTGGTGGCTGCGCTTTGTCTAGCTGCATCGCAGCCGTAGCACCTAAGGCCGTTGTTGATGTTTTAGCTTTTAATTCGTCATCAGACACTTTTTTGGCATCTGGCAAATCAGTACCATCAATGATGTCTTCGCCTTCATCAATATCAAGGGCTGCAATTTCAGCTAACTCTGGTTTAGACTGCAGGTTTTTTGCTACGGGAATTTGAGCCGATGCCGCCAGACTACCTAATGCATGGTTACTTGTAACAATAACTAGATGTTTCTTATTTTGCGATGCTGTTCTTGATAATAACCGTAAATTAACGGCACTTTGCAGTGCGCCGATGCGCTTAGGCGGGACGAGCGCTACTACTTCATGCTTAGCAGTTTTTAGTTTGCCAATTATAGCGGTGATGTCATCGTCAACATCGATATAGATAATTTCTTTTTGCATGATTAGATTCTCAAGAATTTATTTAATTTTTCTTTCACTGAAGTTGTTGGCGTGTCACTGCCTTCCATTGTATCATATCCGACGCGCAGCAGTCCCATCGCGGTGATGAACGTGTGGTCGGTAACCTTACCGGTAGGGTCGCTAATACCTATTACTTCTGAAGGTTTGATATGTTGAACACTTGGACGCTTAGTAAATGGTAGCTCTTTGTACCATTCGCGCTCGGATAATGCCTTCACCAGTTGATCCAAGCTAGCACCTCCACCACATAGTAAGATGCGGTTCGGTAAATGATCGACTGAATCAAATTCACTCAGCGCCAACTCCACGCCATCAATCCAAACATCAAGTGTCTTGTCGATTGCTTTTTCAGCTTGTTTACGAACATCCGGCTTAATCTTCTCGTTATCAATATTGCATTTTAATTTTTCAGCCGCATCGTAACTAAGATCGAGGTCAGTCGCAATTGTACGTGTAAAACTACGTCCGCCAATACCAAACATTTTCGTTCCCTCAACCCCGCCATCGTTTACGACGGCAATATCGGTAGTACCACCACCCACATCGGCTAGAATCGCCGTAAAGGTACTACTGGCGTCGTTGCCGAGTACACTACGACTCACAGCAAAAGGCTCAGCTACCACCGCAAGTAAGTCCAGATTAAGCTCGTCGGATACTTTTTCGAGTGCTCCAATATGCACCATTGGTGCAAACGCAGTATAAATTTGCACTGCAACGTCTTTACCCTGAAAACCAATCGGATTGCTTACCTTATAGCCATCAATATGAATACTGACGAGTGCTGAATTGACGAGCTTAACTTCCACTTCATCGTTACCAGTTTCAAGGGCAATTTGCTTTTGCGCCTTGCCTTGTGCACGTTCTTGAACTTTCTCAATGATAAACTCCATTTCTGGGACATCGAGGGGGTGATCAGGTTGTGGACGGCGATAGCGAATCGTATTTGTTACCCCTTTTACTAGCTCACCGGCAATACCAATTACTACTCGCTTAGCCTGGAGGCCAGCCTCTTCTTCTGCTTGCGCAAGAGCATCTTCACAGTTACGTACTACGCCAGTAATATCCGCAATCGCCCCCGAGTGCATATCGCTAACATCTTGCCTGGTTCGCCCGACGCCTACAATTTCAAGATCATCGCCCTTTACCTTAGCGATAAGCGCCTTGACAAACTCCGTACCAATATCTAGTCCCACAATGAAACTATCATCACTCTTGCCTTTCGAGGGTAACGACAATTTACTTTTCAAATTATTTATATTCATTCCTCGTAATTATACAACAATTATGCTTAACGACTCAACGATCACCTATCGACGATAATAACGGCGGACTTAGAGCTCCCTACGACCGAATTTCTATAAATACTATCCAGATCGTAATCTGCACGGGTTTTGACCATGACGTACGTAAAGTACGCATTATTTACTACAGTCACTACCCAGCATTCACTTTACGACGTAAAGTAGTCCCAATACCTATAGCCACAAACGTTACTGCAGCGATGAGGATAAACCACTGAGAAGATCCTGTATTTGCTAGTTCTCCATTAGAACTGTTGGGTGATCCGGTAGTTACATTGGGTGTCGTATCTGCAGTAGCTGCATAGACAAAGGTGTGTGTATTGGTGACTGAGCTGTGAAAGATTAATAATGAGATGACCGCCGAAGCTGCACCTTTCATCCCAAGTACCGTCGTCCGCAAGGTCACAACTTTCAAAATTAGTGTAATCCTGCAGCACAAAACCGACATTGATAACTGCTGTTACCAAACTTACAATAAGACCGCCAAAAAAGTGGTTATGGTCGTATGGTAACATACACAGTAGCGAAATATAATCAGAATGTTCTAATTTAGAACGGCTTTGATGCGTCTGATGCCGGCTGAGCTGGATTCTTCTTTTGTAATCTTAAATACTTTACCATCCTCACTAAGCTGTCCTGTATGCTCCACGTGCGGACCGCCACAAATCTCAAAGCTAAATGTGTCATCACCCTCACCCATTTGGTAGACCTTTACCGTGTCACCATAGCGATCGCCAAATGCTCCCATGGCGCCAAGTTTGAATGCTTCGTCTGTTGGGTATTCGTTGTAGCTCACTGGCAAATCTTTGTGAATCTGCTCATTGACGATACGCTCGACCTCATCGAGCTGCTCACGCGTGACTTTTTCAGGATGGCTAAAATCAAATCGTAGACGCTCATCGGTAATATTACTGCCATGCTGAATAACATGATCGCCGAGCACCATTCGCAGTGCTTTGTACATCAAATGGGTTGCGGTGTGGTATTTTTTATGGATATCATCATGTCCGCCGAGACCACCTTTGAAGGTACCTTTCGCAGCTGTTTGGCTACGTTGACGTTGCTCATCCATCTTCATTTCAAATTGCTCGCGCCAATTGTCTGGCAGAGCAATACCTTGTTTGTAGGCTTCTTCCGCGGAAAGCTCCACTGGGAAACCATACGTGTCATACAGCGTGAAAAGTTCCGTACCTGTTAAACCATCCTCGGCGTATTTTTGCATCTGCTTGATGCCTTTTCGTAATGTTTGCCGAAATGCTTTTTCTTCGCGCACTAGTACTGCGATCACGTCATCTCGCTGCTTGGCAACTTCCGGATAGTCACTAGCGTACAAATCAGCGATAAGTGGTACGATCTCCTCGAGGAAATTCTGCTCAATACCTAACTCAAAACTATAGCGAATTGCTCGACGCAGCAGACGCCGCATGACATAACCCTGTTCTTTGTTACTTGGCGTAATCCCATCCACTGCCAGAAAGGTTGCACCTCGTAAATGATCGGCGATAACGCGCATGGCGCTAGTATGTGATTCGTATTTCTTGCCGCTCAGCAGTTCCAATTTCTCAATAATTGGCCACAAGAGACTAATCCGATACACATCAGGACTATCTATCGCTGCCGCGGCAATCCGTTCCAAACCGCCGCCATAGTCAACGTTTTGCTTGGGGAGACGGACAATTTGGTGGTTAGCATCCATGAAATATTCCATGAAGACTGAGTTACCGATCTCAATATACCTCCCGCAGTCACAGTTGAGGTGGCATTTGTCGCCATATGAAGGATCGTGGGGTATTTCCGGGAACAGATAAAACATTTCTGTAGATGGCCCGCCCGGCTCCCCAGGCAGCATCGTGGCAGGCACCATGCCATTACGCGCCCACCAATTTTTACTGCCATAAAATGCAATGCGCTTATCTTGTCCGCCAACTCGCGCGCCGTTTTCTTCGGTATCAATATCGATCATTTCGCTATCAAGTCCAGCTTGTGCAAACAGCCCCGCCCAGATATCGGCACTGATTTGATCGCGCGGGATGTCATGATCTTTGTCGCCGATAAAACAAGTTACGTAAATACGCTTTGGATCCAACCCAACCTCTTGCGTCAAAAATTCCCAAAACCACGGGATTTCTTTTTCTTTAAAATAGTCGCCAAGGCTCCAGTTACCTAGCATCTCAAAAAACGTCGTATGGCGATTGTCACCAACTTCTTCGATATCTTGAGCACGCAAACATGTCTGACTATCAACCAAACGATTGCCCGCCGGGTGTTCCTCGCCCAACAGATATGGCATAAGCGGTTGCATACCACTACCCGTAAACAATGTCGTCGGATCATTGTCGGGTACTAATCTTGCCCGTGGAATGACGGTATGGCCACGGGCGGCAAAAAAGTCTAGGTATTTCTGGCGTATCTCTTGAGCGTTCATAATTGTTATTGTAACAGATATGTCGCTACCTTAGCCAATACTAATAGCTGGCTGGAACTGCTTAGCCTGCGACAATACCTCCACCAACACATTCATCACCTCGGTATAATACAACCGATTGTCCAGAAGTTACGGCTCGCTGCGGCTGATCGAGGTGTAGACTACTACCGACTAGCTCTGCCTTAATAAGCGGTGATCGGTGGCGAGTACGAACATGGTAGTTGCCGTCAATAGCTTTGCCACTAATACCATGTACCGATTCAAGCTCAATGTCGTTAAGCCATAGCTCATTTGATTGTAAGTGACGACTAACATATACTTCGTTTGTCTCCATATTTTTTCGTACAACATAGTAGGGCAAACCACCGCCAAGCTCAAGACCATGACGCTGACCAAGTGTATAAAAAATTGCACCATCGTGACGACCGATTACGGCACCTGTCTGTGCATCAATGACGTTACCTGGCTTAGTTTTGACATACTGGCTTAAAAAATCTTGCATCCCTACTTGACCTACAAAACACACACCCATCGATTCTTTTTTCCTTGCTGTAAATAGTTCTCTTTTGGACGCCATTTCGCGTACTTGCTGTTTAGTTTTATCACCGAGCGGGAATAACGTTTTTCGTAACACTTCTCCTGTAACTCGATACAGAAAATAAGTTTGATCTTTATTTTCATCCACTGCGCGAAATAGTCTACCGTTTTCTGTGCGAGCGTAGTGTCCAGTTGCAATCATATCTGCGCCGTCTTCTAAAGCAGTGTCAAAAAATAAACGAAACTTGATTTCTTGATTACACATAACATCAGGATTCGGCGTGCGACCACTTTTATATTCATCGATCATATACTGCACAACATTTTGGCGATATTCATTTTCAAAATCAAAAACTTTAAAATCGATCCCTAGCTGCACAGCAACGCGTTTGGCATCAGCAAGATCTTCTGCCCACGGACATTTCATGCCAGGTAAATCCTGACTCCAGTTTTTCATGTAAATACCCGTAACATTGTAGTCCTGTTCCACTAGAAGTGCCGCTGTTAAACTCGAATCGACTCCACCACTCATACCAACGTAAACACGCGTCATACGCTAGTGTCTCGAGTATAAAATTCTGCAATTTTTATGAGTTCACTAATCGATAAGTACCATCCATATGGAGTAAGCCACCATGTATTTGACCAGTTCCTATCTGAAGATGTTGGGTGAGAACGAAAATAAATGTTTGGGGCAAGTGAATGAAATTCTAACATTACTCGTTTGGCATGGTAACGGGAAGTAACAACGATAGCAGAACTGATATCATCACTTTGCAGTATATCATTAGTATTTTTGGCATTTTCTTTCGTATTAGTACTGCTACCTTCAATCGTAATAGCCAAGCGTGGCACACCTTGCGATAAAGCCTGATCACGCATTACTTCGGCGTTACTTGGACCTGATGTATCGAACGCTGCTCCCGAAAAAATCAAACGATCAGCCCAGCCATTTTTATATAAATTGATCGCTTCTTGTGTACGGGCAGTTGTATTACCGCCACTGACTGCAATGATGGCATCGGCTTTTCGACAGCCTACTTCATTCGAAGGTTTCTCAGAGCATTTCATAAGGCTATCGGGCGATAGAAAAACAGTAATTGCGATAATGATAATCGCTAGTCCAGCAAGCCCTGGGATCATCCATCGTATCACTTGCCTACCCTCACCTTTTCAGCAGCAACTTCTTCTATTATAATCTCGGCCGCTCGCTCAATTTGCCGCTGATCATTAAGCTTACCGAGCGTCAGACGCAGACTACCATCTGCTTCTTGGTCGGTCATACCGATTGCCATCAGGACATGACTACGCGTCTGGCTATTAGCAGCGCACGCACTACCCGTCGCCACTAGTACACCGCGTCTTTCAAGGCGGAACACTAACCTTTCAGCATCAAGACCAACAAACGAAATATGTAAACTACCCGGTAAACGTTTTTTACTGTGACCTGAAACAGTAACTGTTTCAAAAGCATTAGATATTTTTGATTGCAGATAGTCTCGCATACCACTAAGACGCACTGGTTCTGTTTTGCGATGCTTCTCAGCTAGCTCAAGCGCAGTTGCAAATCCAATCGTACCGGCAACGTTTTCAGTACCGCTACGCATATTCATTTCTTGACCTCCCCCAAATAAAAGTGGTTCTAGCTGCACTCCAGCTCGTCTCCAGAGCAAGCCAATTTGTTTTGGGCCATAACATTTGCCAGCATTGAGTGTCATCATGTCAACACCAAGACGAGCTGTATTAACATCGATTTGACCAACTCCCTGAGACGCATCGGTGTGCAACCAAATCGGTCTTTCATCACCAGCTTCAACGCGACGTTGACGCTCGATCTTCACTACTTCACCAATCGACCGTAGCGACTGAATCGTTCCAATTTCATTGTTAGCAAGTGCAATTGTAACCATCTGAGTTGTTGGCTTAATTGCGTTGGCAATGTCGCTTGGATCAACCTGCCCATATTCATTAACAGACACAAGTGTATTATCGTAGCGCTCGGCCGCATATAACACAGCGTGATGTTCAATATGCGAACTGACTACATGCCCACCCAGGCCAGCTGTCATCGCCAAATTAATTGATTCGGTTGCACCGGCTGTCATAATAACCTCAGCCTGCCGACCACCAATAGCTACAGCCAGACGATGTTTAGCATCCTCATAGACTTGCCGAACACTCACAGCAGGCGCATAAGGACTAGATGGATTAAAAAAATCTTTCACTAAATATGGCTGCATCGCTTGCACTACGCGTTCATCACATGGCGTTGCCGCTGCATGATCAAGATAAATTAAATCACTAACACTCACGCTTTTATTATATCAGGCACTAAGCCGTACACCTGTATCAGGGTCGACTTGGTAAATCTCACGCATCACACGTTCGTAATACATGTTGATAGCGGTCAAAAGATTGATTAGCTCATCACCAGTGACATAGCTGTAGCGGGCACCGTCTTGTACTTTTAAAATTTTTTCAGCTTGTATTTCATAACGAGTTGTTAAGCTTTGCAGTTTCTTTTTGTCATCAAACCACTCTTCATGCCAAAGCCATGTTTTAGCATCAAGACAAAAAAACTCACGTCGCCTTCCTTTTGGCACCGGACCGAATAGTTGTGCCCCTATTTCTGCCTCGAGATTAATAAGTTCACGCTCAGTCAAAGTCTTAAACGGCCGATTTTTTGGCATTTTTAGCCAGTCGGTGTTTACTTTGGTTTCGCTGCCAGTTAACAGACTCAAAGCTTTAGAAAGAATCGAGGGCATCTATGCGGCCTCCTTTAAAGAGTCCCCCATTATTCATGCCCCAGTGTGATGTTCGTCGAATGAAGTCCATATTCTTTAGCCGCTTTACGGGCCATCTCTAAATTAATTCCAATTCGGTGAACTTCATCTAATCCATTTGCAATTTTTTCAGCACTTTTTCCTGGTTGAGGCCCTACGTCGTTAATTACTGCACGTCCAATATCACCAAACTTGTCACGACTAAGAGACTCCTCGTTCGTGTAAGCTTCGGCAACTTCACGCTGAATCTCCCCATAAGCAGGTATCTGGAAGGTCTCATTGGATGAAGATTTTAACGGATACTGATCCGGGCTTCCCAATTGCGGCATGGTGGTTCCTCGCAGTTAGATAGTAAACAGCCGTTTTGCGTTGTCGGTTGAGACAGCAGCAACAGTAGTAACCGGTACGTCTCTCAGTACCGCCAAATGTTCTGCCACCCTCACGACATAGCTAGGCTCGTTAATTTTACCACGAAGTGGTGCTGGAGTCAAGAATGGTGCATCAGTTTCTAATAAAACCATCTCGAGCGGAATAGATGCGTACATTGCTTGTTGGCTTTGGTCCTTCGTAAAGGTACTGATTCCATTAATACCAACGTATAGCCCTCGCCCAAACCCTTTCTCTAGTTGTAGCCTAGTGTCAGTAAAGCTATGTAGCACTCCGCGCACACCATGAAAATTATCCAGAATTGGCCAAAAATCGTCCCAAACTGAATCATTTGCGCCTTGGCTGTCGCGCACATGAAAACTGACGGGTAAATTATAATCAACTGCCCATTGCAATTGCTGTTCGAGAGCATCTCGTTGTACGTTGCGCGGTGAATTTTCATAATAGTAATCGAGCCCAATTTCACCAATGCCTACTACTTTGCTGTTGGCTTTAGTTTTTAGTAATTCACCAACCTCGTCTACCCCGTGCGTACTTTCGTGTGGATGTACTCCCAGGACAGCCCACGTCTGATCGTGGTCTTTTACAAAATCAAGCGCTTCGCGCGATGCTTTCCCACTGGTTGCGACGCACAACATAGCAACATCGGCTTTAATGGCGCGCTTATAAACGCCTTCTTGGTCCATAGTGTCGGGAAAGAACTCAGATTCATGAATATGGCAGTGGGAATCAATAAACATCGTGGCTACGTAGTGGTTTTTTGATGAGGATCAGGTGTATGCAAGTAGATTTTTGGAAAGAGTGGCTCAATCGATGAGGGAACAACACCGTTTGCAAGTATTTCGTGAATTTTCTTGGCAGTACCTGGCAAAAAAGGATGCAACATGTCAGCGGTTTGTAGCAAGGTGCGAGCAGCGTGAGCTAAAACATCACTCAAATGATCTGTTGCTTCAGGATCTTTATCACGACTTTTTGCAATTTCCCACGGTTTTACTTGCTCGAGGTACTGGTTGAGCGACCGTACGGTTTCCCAGATATAATCAAACGCAATGTCAAATTCGAAATTTTCCATAGAGCTGCGATACTGTTTCATGTCGTGTTCGCCGGACTTCATGTCACCGATAACACCGGCCTGATAACGCGTAATCATTGCCGCTACCCGGCTGACTAAATTACCTAGATCGTTGCTAAGCTCGCCGTTGTAAGCTGATTCAAACTTTTCCCATGTAAAATCACCGTCGTCCTGGGTAGGAATGTGCCGCGAAAAGTAATACCGAAACGCGTCCAAGCCATAATTATCAATGACTTCATTTGGATCGACTATGTTACCAACCGTTTTTGAAATCTTAGCTCCTCCAACATTTATAAAGCCATGCGCCAAAATTCGTTTTGGTAAGCTAAGACCTATTCCGAGCAAAATTGCCGGCCAAGTAATGGCATGGAAACGCAAAATATCTTTGCCGACAATCTGTACATCTGCTGGCCAAAAATCCTGCCAATCTGGTGAATCTGGGTAACCAATTACGGATATATAGTTGCTAAGCGCATCAACCCAGACGTACATGACGTGCTCTGGATCATTTGGTACTGGCACTCCCCAGCCCAGATGCTTGCGTGGTCGACTAATTGAAACATCTTTTACGCCGTCTTTGATCATGTCCAAAATCTCAGACTTACGAAATTCTGGAATAATCTGCATTTTATTCGATTCAATTGCTCTACGAATTTGGTCTGTAAAGTCGCTTGCTCGCAGGTAATAATTTTCTTCACTCAATCGCTCGTACTGTGTGCCGTGGTTTGGACAGACACCGTTAGTAGCCTCGACTTCCTTATCGGTGTAAAATGCTTCGCAGCCAGTACAATACCAACCTTCGTAGACATCTTTATAGATATGCGGTGTTAATTTCTGCCAAATGTATTGAACTGTTTGTTGATGCTTTGGGTCGGTCGTTCGAATGAAGTCAGTGTATTCACTACCAACCTTTTCGGCCATTGCTTTAAATGGCGCATACATCTGATCAGTATAGCTCTGCGGATCGATTCCTGCCTCAGCAGCTTTCGCAGCAATTTTATTGCCATGTTCGTCAGTACCGATTTGAAAACGAACGCTACGCCCATTTTGCATTTGATAGCGCGTCCAGATATCTGCCAAGAGATAATCGAGCGCATTACCGATATGTGGCGTACCGTTGACATACGGTATTGCAGTCGTGACGTAGAAATTTTTTCCCATCACTTATATTGTAACAGAGACCGCTACACTGTCATAGCAGCTGCGACCATCATGCGACCTTGACGCTCTGGATAATTCAGCTCCGTCGCGGCGCGATGCGAGAAATATCGCTCATCAAAATACGTATCGACCGGACTAGTGTAGATATTTGATTGTTTAACACCAAGTCGCTGAAATCGCTCACGATTATGCGCTGGAATATCAAGATGCAATAGTCCGCTTTCTTCCTGTTGTATAAACCCTCGCCACTCTTCGGGATGCGGCGGCTCAAAGTATTCTAATCGATTCTCTGCCGCCTGCAAACTCGGACTCATCCAAACATGCCAATCACGCGGATCAGAGCCAACCTCATCGGCCACACGGATAGCAAATGCTTCTATAAGCCCAGCTACGCTAGCGTGACGTCCAAGGTGAAGTACACCAAGCATATGTGCCACAGGATCATACACCACTGTTGCCACACAATCGGCGACCGGCAGTGTGATAGTTTTACTTTTGACAGTAGTAAAGAGCGCATCACTTTTGATTGCCCCCCTAGTATCTTCTCCAATTCGCTCGATATGCGCATAGGTATTCTCTGGTAGATAAGAAACAAACACCCTTGTAGAATTTTCATGTATAAATCCATACTTTTTCAAAAAGTCGTCAGTGTTTTTTTGATGCTCGGGTAGTGATGGACGGCCACCGCCAGTTGCAATCGACCCATCTTCAACACTTGAGAATGCCACTCGTACGCCGGGCGGCATAGTATCGACTGGTTTATATGTTTTTAGACTTTGATTCATTACTATGACTTACCGTTTGCTTCTGCCTGTTCATTGAATTTCATTATAGTTCTGCCGCAAGTTTCTTCCAATCATCATTGCTTTCGACGAACAATTCCTTTATGTCGCATGTATGCATAGGTTTGCGGCCACACAACATACAATATAATACTGATCATTGCGGCAGCATTTGTTGCAGCAACCAGGAGCGCAATAGTCTCTGAATTATCGTTATAAAAATATTCATAAACAAAAAAAGAAAAGAGCAAATTCACTAATAACAGGAGAGTTATGCCGAGCAATGTTGCTACAAAATAGATCATCGTAAACCACGCAACTGCTTGATCATCTCTGAATTCATAGCGTTTATGAAGATCTTGACGATACTTCTTGAAATAAATATTTTTTGTAAAACTAAAAAACGATCCAAAAAAATCGTTCGACTCTTTTAATTTTTGATTATAGGGGAGAGGAAGCGTTTTCTGATAGGACTGTCTCATACTCATAAGACGATTATACTGCATCGTGAGCAAGACGTATCCAGTCATCGATTGAAAGGTCTTCGGCTCGTGCATCAGGGTTTATGTCCGCGTCTCGTAGTAGCTCACTCGCTGCAACTTTATCTACCCCAAGAGCAGCGGCAATAGAACTGCGAAGCTTTTTACGTTTATTGTGAAATCCGGCTTTAACTATTCTAAAGAATACTCTTTCGTCTTCGCTTGGCACGAGAGGATGTCGTCGTGTCTTTAATATCACGACTTGCGAGTCGACTTTTGGAGGTGGCGTAAAATGTTGGCGCTCTACGACGGTTCCTAAGGAAACCTCCGCAAATATCTGGGTGCTAACTGCCAAGATGCTCATATCACCCGCCTTTGCCGCAATTCGTTCGGCCACCTCTTTCTGAACCAAAAGCACAGACATTTTTGGCCTACAAGGGCCTTCAGAGACTTTACGAACGATTTTATTTGTTATGTAGTATGGAATATT
>JBDHUM010000007.1:0-35883 GCA_039809125.1 Saccharimonadaceae bacterium (SeqCode)
CCACCATAATTGAGACAAACCCCAAGCACTGCTTTTGTATTTGATGCAGTTTTCGACTCAGCCTCGCGTATCACCTGTACCACCTCAAGCGGTAATCCCTCCTCGCGGCCCAAAAACCGTATCGAAACACCACTCTCAATAAACTCAGGCACGTATTGTTCGAGTGCCGCAATTACACCTTGCATGAGATACTTCACCTCGACATTACTGCGTGACCAATTTTCGGTCGAAAACGCATAGACACTGACATACTTTACTCCTGCAGCAAACGTTGCCTGAACGATTTCATGTAAGACCGTTTGGCCTTTTTCATGGCCCCGCCACACAGCTAGCTTGCGGCTTCTAGCCCAACGTCGATTACCATCTAAAATATACCCAACATGCAGCGGCACTTTACCCGCCATTACAATGTCGCCTTTTTTAGCTGTATCATCATATTTAAAAGTAGCTCGGCTGTTTCCTCACCCCACGCCGCCGCACCTGCTTTCGCCACACCTATAGCAGCTTCAGCCGCAGAAATAAGCTGAGCATTGGTTTGCTTGCGTGCACCTGATTTTTCAAAAATATCCCTTATTTTCTGTAGATCGTCAGTGGTTGCATCCTGCTCGCCTAAAATCTTGCGTAGGTATTTTTTATCAGCCTCGCTTGCCTTTTGCAATGCATAGTGCACGAGTAGTGTGTATTTGCCTTCTCGAATATCATCGAGGTTATCTTTACCAATTTCAGCTTGGCCATAAATACCGCTGTCATCGTCGTGAAGCTGGTAGGCAACGCCTGCAAACCGACCAAATTCATTAGCAAACCGCTCACTTTGAGTCTGCATCACGCCAGCAAGACTGAGTCCGCACCGAACTGGCATTGCAAAGGTGTAATAACCGCTTTTTTGCTCATATTTTCGAATAATCGCCAGTTCACTATGGCCAGACTTATTGAGTGTTGCGTGCATATCTTCAAGTTGCCCCAATCCTGTTAGCACTAGCGGCTGATGCAATGCGCGTGTCAGCCCTGCTATATCAGATGGGTTTTCAAAGCATGAGAGATTATGTGCCGCAATGTGCTGCACAACCATCCCCAACGTTACAGCGCACATGTCCGCTGTAAAACCACCGTCATTGCTCGGAAACTGTCGATCATAAAGAATATGAATCGTTGGCAAGCCACGCCGTTGCCGTGACTTATCCATTACGTCGTCGACTATCAGCAGGTACCCCTGCATCAGTTCCATAATAGCCCCGAGTCGTAATGCATCGTTTTCGCTCGCACCGTGCTGCAATGCAATCGTCGCTGCTAATCGTCCGCGCAGGCGCTTGCCAGCCGGACGCAGACAATATTCTCTAACAGCTGCCATCGCCCACGTTTGCACGTCGCTTAGTTCGCCTAGTTGCTCGTGCGCCTCATCGAACAACTGCCCAATACGGGCTTCAAGCAGTGATTTCGATGCGGTAAGCTCACTCACAGTAGTTATACGGTTAAAATATCTTGTTCTTTGACTTTGAATTCACTGTCTATTTTAGTTTGATAGTCCTGCATCAATCGGTCAAATTCTTTTTCGACCGCTTTTACATCATCTTCTGAAAGCTCTTTGTTTTCCTTCATCCGCTTGGCATCTTTTAGAGCATCTTGCCGCACGTTTCGTAATGCAATTCGACACTCCTCCACATGCTCGCCAGCCTGTTTTACCATTTCATGCCGACGCTCTTCAGTAAGCGCAGGCACAGGCACCCGCACCACTCGACCATCATCACTTGGATTAAAGCCTAGGCTCTGACTCTCACGAATCGCCGCCGAAATTGCTGCCACCTGGCTTGGGTCAAATGGCGTGACTAAAAGCATTTGGGCCTCGGGTGCAGTCACATTTGCCACTTGATTGAGCGGCATTTTGCTGCCATACGCCTCTACCATCACACCATCGAGCATCCCGGCGTGTGCTCGTCCAGTCCTCACTTTGCGCAGTTCAGACCGAAAATGCTCGAGCGCTCCATCCATTTTTTGTTCGTATTCGTTCGTATCAAACATCAAAATACTCCTCACTTTCTGAGGAGTATTATAGCAGAATTACTTTACCGAGTCTTAGCGTGCGTTATCTTTTTTCATTCTTTTTAGGTCCTTTTTTGCAAGTTTTCGCCGTCGATGAGGGAGTCGCAACAAACGAGCCGCTCCACCGTACATACCAGTTAGTACACCTGCCCCCGTACCATATAAGCCAAACACCATCCAAGGCTTCACCGAGTCAGTCTTCTCTCCGTCAGGCACCAATTCATACCGGCTTGTCGTATTTGTTGTCTCAACACCAAGCATATACTCCACGCCTCTTATGCTATACTGTAATTAAGAATAATTTAGCAAACAAAATACAAAAAAGGACTCATCGTGCAGTCACCCGAAGACAATCAACCACCAACATCGCCCCCTCTTCCGCCGCCCCAGGTATATTACCGCGATCCTTACGCATCACTTCCTACGCCCGAAGATTACACGCCACCACCCCCAGTCCCTCAACAACAGCCGACACAGACTACCGCACAAACGCCAATATCTCAGCCTCAATCTGACCAGCCTTCTCTCACGCAACAGTCACCCCAAAAACCTTCTAAACTACAAAAACAGACACGGCACTTGAAATTGATTGCTGTTCTACTCGTGGCCGGGCTCGTTATAACTGGCGGGTGGCTTTTTCTACGCCACCAAGATCGAATTAGCGTATCACCTACGTCATTACATACCACTTCGTTCGGCACGACTCGATTTATGTATCCTTCTAGTTGGCAGCAAACTGCCAGTGGCCAATATACCGATCCGCTAGCCAGTGATAATATTCCTTTAGCCAAGCTGTTAGTGATACGTCAAGAAGAGAAGATCGAGGATAGTGATTTTGAAGACCCTGACTCAGTCAATCTTATGCGCACAACATTGCGTAACAGCCTGTCCAATCAAGGTGCCGAATCATACCTACTCGATACGCTTAGTTGTAGCGGTGTACATAACATCAACCTGAGCAACGATACCGAAAAAACCAAGAACTCGGCCGGTTTGCTACGTCTCACAGCCAACTGCACAGCCTGGCAACGTCAATATCAAGTCTCTATTCGGTTTGTTATCGGAGCCGACAGCCATTTGCGCACAATTGGCATTATTGCTACACCCGAAATTTTTAAGAAAAACAGCGGCAGCTTCGAAACAATCTTACGAAGTCTCGATCAGACAAATTCTTCGCAGACCATCACCTACCACGCCTCGTCGCTACTGCTATAATGAAGCTATGCCAATCAAAGAGGTGCGTCTTGGAAATATTCGTTCATACGAATTATTTTCGACGCCAATCGACCCTATACTAACACTGATTATAGGCCAAAATGGCACGGGCAAAACATCACTCCTTGAGGCCATATACTACCTATGCCAGGGCACTAGTTTTAGAGGACGCGACCGCGACATGATTGCCTATTCAAGCTCACGCGCAGAATTACGAATGGTACTACAAAATGGCGCCTCGCGCCAGGCTAGTTTGCAAGAAATAGACACCACCGTGAAAAAAACGTTCGAGGTAGAAGGCAAAAAAAATAAGCGCTTACTGCAACGGTACCACTTACCAGTGGTATTGTTTGAGCCAGATGAACTCCGTCTCATTTCGAGTTCGCCTGAGCGTCGCCGCAAGTTTTTTGATGGAATTTTAGCTCGTCTTTACCCATCATATGCGACAATACTCAACCGCTATCAACGCACACTCATGCAGCGCAATGAGCTTCTAAAACAACGTGAAAACATGACTGAACGAGCATGGGATGATCAATTATTTATTTGGGACATGAAACTTACTGAATTAGCCCTTGAAATTACTCGTCAGCGGCGCGAATTCGTCGTAATTAGTAATAGTCAGATCAGTCACCTTTATTCGCAAGTAGCCGATCAATCACACACAATTGTTGCCAGCTATCACTCCTTGATCACCGCCGATAACTACCAACAAGCACTTCTCGACAAACTCCATGACACAAGGATATCCGATAGTTATCGTGGCTACACATCGCTAGGACCGCACCGCGACGATTTTTACCTGCAACTCGATGGTCACGCTGCGAGTGATAGTGCCTCACGCGGTGAAATGCGTACGATCATGCTAGCCTACAAATTTCTCGAAGTAAATTTGCAGCAAGAGGCGCACGGTACACCGCCAGTTCTACTACTCGATGATGTTTTTTCAGAACTCGACAGCACACGCGAACAACAGCTTATGAAAAGCTTGACCGGATATCAAACTATTATTACCGCCACCGATATTCGCCAGTCGTTACCAAAAACAGCACTGGTAATTAAACTGTAACTGCCCAAGACTTAATGCATTCCATGCCCAGTAGCATGATCGAGCAAATTGTTGGCCGCTTGCAATCGAACTGCTACCTCATTAGCCGCTGCATTAGCTTCTTTAGAAATACTAGCGCAGCTCCCCGTCATCAGACTGAGAACTTTGTGCATTTCCTGCGCATACGATATATCGAGTACAACATGTTCATTTTCGTGCGCCGCTAAACGACCCTGGACAGCCGACCACTGCGCTGTCGCTTCAGCCGATAGTCCACTCATATCAGCCGCCGGTAATAGGACCGCTATATGTTGCGTAACACGTACGTTCTTTACATTACAAACATCACCCACTTTTTGATAATCAAATGCCCACGCGAGTGAGTAAGTCGTCACACCGTCGTAGCCCTTCAAAGCTAACTGCTGCCTTGCGCACTGCGAAGCGCGTCGCAATGTCTCAGACAAGTTTTCATCTCCGTTAAAAGTATAGTAGCTAGGTGTATTTTCAACTATCGTCACTCCTGGTTTTGCACTATATGCATCAATCCTTGCTGCCGGCTGAAAGGCAGACTCAACACAGCTAACAGGCCTATAAGATACGCGTGAAGGTTGAACAGTCGGCGCTGCCTCCGTCGCTTTTGACGGAGCGTCTGCTTGCTGCACAGACGTTGAGGTCGGTGGCATAGGTTTTTGCGCAAATTCCGTAGTATGAACTATCTCCACCGGCTCATCTTTTAATGCCACTGCACTCTGTGTAGGCTGAGACACTGCAAGCAATGTCGCATTGAGCACAATGACACTAATCACAGGCGCCAATATTATTTGAATTCTTCGCCAAATACGAACAATCTTACGGCCTTTTGGCCTCAAAAAACCCATAAAAACTCCACGTCTTTATTAACTCTCAGTTGTTTTACAACTGCATTTTATCATTATAGCATACTTTTGTTATTTTGTAAATTATTTGTGATTACTTATATTGAGCTAGCCTGTCATAAATGGTATAGTATGTTTAATGATAAAAACTAAGGGGAGCTACATTGTATGATCACCACAAAAACAATTATTAAGAGCTTGCTAATCACAGCGATCGTATCAATTTCGACAATTGTCTCATTGCCGACAGATTCTTCGGCTATGGCTACTATTCACTGCGCCGGCAAGCCATCGTCTCAAGTAGGCACTGGGCCTTTCTATAGTGCCGGTAGTATGCAGATTGATCCGATTGTCAATCGGGGCTCGACAATGTCAATGCACGAACACCAATTTTTTGGTTTTACCGAATGGGATAGCATAGGCCAACCATACAATGCCAACTATTCAGATCTCGTGAACAAAAAAACAAGCTGTAATGTCGTGACAGACTCAGCTGCTTATTGGACTCCTACTTTGCGCTACACCACTGGTTCTAAAGCGTTGGTTCCAATTTTGCGTAGCGAAGCCTACTACCGACCCTGGGATGGTAAGCTGACTGATCCATCAAGTCAAACACAGGCATTCCCCAATGACCTACGCTTGGTTGCAGGTAACCCAAGTGCCATGATGCCATCAGAGATGAATCTTTCTGTTGTGTCTTGGTCATGTAGTAACACAAGCACCAAATCAACACGCGAAGGTTTCAAATTCCGTACACCCGAAGAAGCCAACTGTGCAACTGCCCGACCAATTGCTGGACAGGCTAACAATCCAAACGCCGTAGCCCTTACAGTAGTTGTTAAATTCCCAACTTGCTGGGATGGACAACTCAATAACCATACTGTCGCTGGCAATACTGCCGATTTCGTTGGCGATCCATCAAGCACCATCACGCAACATGTGGCTTATCGGGTTGGCAACCAATGCCCAGTCGGCTTCCCGGTAAAGATACCTGAATTACGCTATGTCTCGTCTTGGTCTTACAAGGGTAATGGTCGTAACATACAAGTCTCATCTGGTATGGGTACAGGTGCTGGTAAAGGATACACTTGGCACGCCGATTTTTGGAACACGTGGCCTGAAGATTCGATGCAAGCTATGGTTTCAACCTGTATTAATACTTCAAAAACGGACGCTCAGGTTCACTTGCAGCACCGCAAAATTTGCGGTATGCCAGTGATGATGAACCCTTAGTTGTGTCTGTCTAAGAATTTCCGGTGTTCAGCGACGTCGTGTACACGAATATAGCTAGCACCGGTTTTTTGCGCTATCCGACAAGCTTCAAGATTCGGCTCAAGCTCCATCCTATTTTCTCCCAAAAACCGTTTTCTGGAATAACCGATTACTACTGGCCAGTCCGGTACGACTTGCGCAAATGTGAGTAATTCACGGTTTAGTTCCATCGTCTTACCAAAACCAATGCCTGGGTCGAGTATAATTTTTTCCCGGTTAACACCGCCTTTTATTAATTCGCTAGCCCGCTCAATCAACTCATCCTTCACTTGATTAATATCTGAGTAAAGCCGTTCACCTAGTCGATGTGCCGCTTGAATATCTCCATGGACAATTTTTGGTAAATGGCTGACTATACAGGGCAATCCACTTGTAGCAGCTATCTTTTGCATTCTTGAATCTGCCATGCCCGTAACATCGTTAATGACAAAAACGCCGTAACGGCTTGCTTTTTGGACTGTCTCCGGATGATACGTATCAAGTGAAAATGACGGAAACTTTTTTGATCCAACAAAGATCTGTCTTACGATTGGCTCAAGTCGCTGCCACTCCTCATCTGCTGAGAGTTTTGTCGCGTTTGGTCGGGTTGATTCTGCCCCAATATCAACCATCTCTGCACCGTCATGAAACATATCATTACACTGTTTTATCACTGCTTCTTCATGGTCAAGCTTGCTCGCATATAGTCCATCTCCGCTAAAACTATCGGGCGTAATATTAACAATTCCGATAATTTTTGGTATCGACACTACGCTGCCTTTTCTGTGCCAAATAGCTCATCTATCATATGTGTTTTGTAACGACGTTCAGTGACCGACGCCACTAAAATTCGCTCAATTGTTGTGATAAGAGTAGTTAGTTCATTGTAACGATCCTGAGTACTCGGTTCGTTTTCACTCAGGTTTTGACGCTCCTGCACAATATCAGCCAATATGTGTTGCAGTTGCTCGACAATATCTTCCTCAACATCATCTTCAGCGATTGCACTAGCCATGGCTCGTAATGTGGCTAGCGCTGTTGGGTAAGCTTGGTTATGGGCATCTAGGATAAGCTTCGCTTTCTGAGCTTGCAACTCATCAATTCGGCGTAAATCGTCAAGACCAATTTCGGTGCCGTTCATAATGTCAAACAGCTCGTTATTGATCGTGCGGATATCGTACTCCACTGCCATCAGTTCACTCGAGGCAGCAGCTAGGCGCTCGGCGTTGTCTGGTTGCTCCATAATAGCCTAGTATACGACAAAACCAGCCTCGCCGTAAAAGCGAGGCTGCAACCTAGTTTTAACCTGCTAAAATCACGCTGCTTGTTGCTCTGCTGGCTTCTCAGTAGGTTCTCTATGGGCCATAAAACTGATGATGGCGTTTGTGTCTGGATCACGGACTACCGCAGTCGATACCGTGAAATTAACTCCCACTTCACTTTGAAATGACATTCTGTCGACCGTCACATACGGATCTCCTGGCTTCGGTGAAAAATCTGTGACAGTAGCTGAAAGTTCATGCTGAATTTGGCGCGGAGGCTTGTCAGCTCGACCGCCTGTAAGTGTAAATACAGCCGCATCCAGCGCTGTCTTAGGAGGTACCGTAATCCCCTCCCCGCGTAAGACGTCGTCCATTGTAATTGTAGCCTCTGGAGTGTAGTTTGCTAACTTATTTATCGAAGGTAGAACTCGTGCCATGTTTTCTCTGCTCGTCATCGGTGACCCTACAACGACAGTGCCATCAGGCCTTTTTTGTAAATTAAGCGAAGAATCTATGGCATCAGGCAATTCGCCTAGATGCACCAGTCCTTCACTGTCAGTATTTAGAACAGCTGCTGTAAATTGTGCAATATCTCCGGGCACTCCCAGCCTCTCTGCTATTTGTCGCTCGGCTTTAGTGGGTTGATCCTGTCTTGTTTCTGCGTTGCCAAATGGTGTTTCGTGACTCATATTTTCCTTTTTTGTTTTTATTGCTTTATACGTTTCATATTAGCACATTTATCATAATTTGTCAACTATTCTACCAACCCGTGGCAGCTAGAACATCGTCTCGGGCTCGCTGGGCATGTGCTTCAGCGGCCGATCTGGCACCAGTTGCGCCGGCTCGCAGTACATCACCGCCTACCTTTACCACGCCAACGCCAGTTGCTAATTCAAACGCCCTGCGTCCTAGTTGTCGCTTGCTCTCAACACGTAATCGTCCACCTTCAAACCCAAGGCCGAGCTCGCCAAGAACAGCAGAAGCACCACCGCGAGCAACGTCTTTCGCTGCTTCTCGCGTGCGATTCGTGGCTTGATTCGTAATATCACCCCGATTATCCCATGCCTGTTCGACGCCGCCAGCGTATCCGCTATACACACCTGTAAGATCGGCGGTTGCTTTCACTGCCCCAACAACTTCCCTAGCCGTTTGTACATGTTTACCCACTAAGGGAACATGCGAAGCCATGCGCGCTGTCCTCCCGTTAGCTATGTCGTCTGCTCGCTTTGTGTACCCACGCGCTGACGCCAGGCCATTATCAACCTTACCGCCCACACCAAACGTACCGCGAACATCACTACCCTTAAACAAATCTTTTACTTTTCCTAGCTTATCGCCAACAGTGGCTGCTATTTTACCAAGTCTGTTACCTACCTTGCTGCGAAGCGTTTCTCTCCGTTCTTGGGTAGACTGCATCTCCTGTCCAAATTGGCTAAAGGGATTATTGCCCATAGAGACTTCAGTACCCCAAGAATTTGAAGAATTATCCATTGCCCAAGAATTGTCCGGTGCAGAACCAGTAAAGTCGGCAAAGGAAGGGCTGATGCCCTCAGGATCAGCTAGACTTACGCCACTCGTACCACTCGCCTCAAATCCGTAACTTGAGCCAGCTGGAGGTATTTCAGAGCGTCGCATTTTTTCGTTTTCCTTATTTTGATTTTCAGTTTATTACTAGGATTCATTTTATCACACTTATGTATAAATGTCAACTACCATGACACAAAAATACTCTTCTTGTAACCGAGTAGGTTGCGCGTGCTTCTAGTCCCAGAGTGATTTTATTCGCTTATACCAAGCTCAATCCTCTTAAACTGACGAATCACAATATTTTCGCCTGACTTGGCAATCGCTTCTTTAATATGATCGGCGACGGTTTTACTGTCGTCAAGGATATACTTCTGACTCATGAGTACTTGCTCGGCAAAGTGCTTGCCAAGCTGGCCATCGACTATTGTTTCACGCATAGCTTCAGGCTTGTCAGCCAAGCCATCGCTCACCATCAACTCTTGCTTAACACGATCGCGCTCTTCGGCCGGAATGTCGTCTTCAGATATATATGCTGGGTTCATAGCCGCAATCTGCATCGCGATTTGGTGTGCCAAGGTTTTAAAATCATCGAGTCGGGCAACAAAGTCAGTTTCACAATTTAGCTCTACCACCACACCGATTCGATTATCATGAACATAGCTATCAATCACACCAGCTCGCGCTTCGCGATCGCTTTTTTTCTCAGCTTTTGTGAGACCCTTTTTGCGCATTGCCTCAAGTGCTTTATCAAAATCGCCATCAGTTTCGACAAGAGCTTGCTTAGCATCAGTCAAACCAACACCAGTGAGCTCTTTGAGTTTTTTAATGTCATCGATTGTCACGGCCATAACTATTTTTCCTTCCCGGTGTCAGCTTTTTTATCACCTGCAGCGCCAGCAGCAATAGCGGCACTGAACATATCTGCAAATAGTGCGATGCCCTTTAAGGCGTCGTCGTTTCCGGGGATTAGATAGTCGATTCCAGTCGGATCGGCGTTAGTATCAACCACTGCTACTACCGGAATTCCTAGCGTTTTAGCTTCGCGTACGGCATTAGCATCAACCAATCGATCGAATACCAATACAGCACCCGGTTTACCACTAAGATTCTTCACGCCACTATATTTTAGATTTAATAGGTCAATTTCCTCTTGATAGCGCTGTACTTCGAGTTTTGAATAACGCTTTTCGAGATCACCGCTCGCCATACGCTTTTCGAGGTCATGCAGCTTACGAACCTGTTTAGTCATGGTGTCGACATTGGTTAGCATACCACCAATCCAGCGTTCGGTAACGTACGGTTGCCCACACTTTTCTGCGGCTGCTTTTACTAAATCTTTTGCTTGCTTTTTTGTACCGACGAACAATACTTTTTTGCCGCTACTAGCTACTTTTGTTAAAAACGGTAGGGCTTTTTCAAGCTCTTCGACTGTCTTTTCTAAATTGATAATATGGCTATCTTGCCGTTTACTGTGAATGTATGGCGCCATTTTCGGGTGCCAACGACTTGTTTTATGTCCAAAATGAACTCCGGCTTCATACAGAGCCTTAATATCGACATTATCTGCCATGATATCCTTCTCCCTTCGCACGCAGACTTGTATGTAAGGATATTTCTGCGTGTTGTTTTATAAAAATTAATACTGTTTCAGAATAGCAAAATACGCTGTTAAATTCAAGGGTAAGTAAAAAGAGTTAAGCGATCCTATGGGTGCGCTACATTAAGTAGGCTTGTCTGCAAGCGTTTCATCGTAGCGATGTCATTACTGTCATCTTTGTAGGACGTTGTCCAAACGTTTGCATCACCCTGGGCGCCTGGGTCTGGGTGACCATCACCGTCTGAATCCTTTTTTTGTCCGCTTGTCTCAACAAACGAGAATCCCTTATTGACTGCCCAGCCAGCAACTTTATCCCACACTTGGCGAGTGTTTGGACTATGTGCAGCAATTTTAGAAGGGCGAGCTAGTTGTACTCCGACCCACGCTCGTTTCGATTTGGCGGTCGAGCTCATCCAGCCGTACATACTTTGGTACGAACCTGCGCCACTCATATATTCTTCTCTTGCAGAATAGTTTGAGATCATAGTCTGCTGTGAACCCATTTTGGTAATCAACTTACTAGCAACTGATCGATACGTTGTGCTGGCTTTGGAGTCTAGTTTCCATGTCGAGGTATTAATGTTTTGCGTCGGGTTAATAGCTAATTCTGCCAAAGTGACACCTTTGAAATATTTCGCCGTCACGTCAGGCAGCCACATTAGGAATGCTTTATGTTCACTTGACGAGAAATTAGCACTTCGATAGGCAGCAATGTTCGCGTCTGAGCTAGCGTAGATGATCATCGGTTCAGGATATTTTACAGCCGCGCCTGGTACGTTAACCGAACCGATGATATTACGCGTTTCTGTCTTATTATTGATCTGTCTTATTGCACTGCTCAGCGCATTCATAGCATTCGAGTACAAAGTACGATACGGATACTTGTCGCCTTTTTTAACCCACCACCGTGGTACTGCAAATCTTCGCTCATCACCCTGTGGATCAGTCAGCGTTACGGTGCCGCAAAGTGTCTTCCATGCTTCAGGAGCACGACTACCAACGTGAAAACGCAGATGAACCGTTATTTTCTCGGTTTTGTGAGCAGTATTCCACTTCAAGACGTTATCGATACGTCGCTGAATTGAGCCTGCCTTGTAGGAAGTAGCACCTGTGGTTGAATTAACTGTCACCAGCTCATCCACGCCAACATTCAACACTACATGGCGCATTTTTACTGTATTAAGCGCAAAATAGTATGGGTTTGATGTCCCCCCTGTCGTGTAGTTGTGGGTTGCCGAAGTAGCACCGTCCTTAGCAGCAAATGGACCATCATCAACCCAACCCCGTTTTACCATAGTTGAAGGTGTGGTACCAGCGACCGCAGAAGCATCAGAAGTAATAGTTTTGATACCTATACCCGATAAAACAGCTATAGCTATCAGTACCGTAAATACATTAAACATTCGATAAAAGCCTTGACGCATACTACTTGATCCTCTCCCAAATTATGTTACGCGTGCTTAACACTCATATTATACTACAATGGTATCTATTTTGTCAAGTAGAATAATTTTCACCTCTTTGACACTGAGTATTTTCTTTGATATGATGAGTTAGTTATGAAAAGCAGTATTCACCCCACAACCTATCGCCCCGTCGTATTTAGCGACGATCAAGCTGGCTTCGCGTTTCTCACTCAGAGCACCGCACAAACTGAAGAAACTATCAAATGGGAGGACGGCAACACCTACCCGCTCGTGAAAGTTCATATATCTAGTGCCTCGCATCCGTTCTTTACGGGTGAAGAAAAAATTATCGATACTGAAGGTCGTGTCGACCGCTTTGCAGCGCGCATGAAAGCTGCCGAGGAGCGTAAAACCGCCCTCGCTGCAAAAGCGAAAAAAGTACACGCGAAGAAAACGACAAAAGCAGCTGACGCGAAGAAGTAGCTTATAGACTGGTTAAATACTAAGCAGCCTCTCACTTGAGAGGCTGCTTTTATCACTGTCTATGCAACCCAGAGCTAAAGCAAGAATTATCGTTTTGTTTCTTTAAGAGCGTCATAGATATCTGAAGCATCTTTGGCTTTTATGTCAGCTAGGCGGCGTTCATCGGCAATTCCTCTCGTTAATTCACCTGATCGAGCTCTATCCCCCGTCGTATTTTTATGGGCGATGTCGTGTACAGTTTCTTTGGGCACCTCGGTCATTGCGTGTTGAAATAGGTCATTCCTCAGCTTAACTATTGCTGTTTCATGTTTATCCATAAGATGTGCTGTAAAATGTGCTCTGTCAGGGTCTGTCACTGCTCTAGGATGCTTATCTGTGTAAGAGTCAGGGTTATTATAATATGATTCCCTTCCTTCTTCCCAAGCTATCGGCTCTTTGCCTACCCCTTGTATTTCGTGAATTGTTTCACTCATTATGGTGGTGTCCTTTTTTGTTATTAGTGTTTTCTAAGTTTCATATTACTCTATTTTATTCAATTTGTCAATGGCTTTATCACATTTTATAAATTTTACAAATATACGTAGCCGTCCGATTGATTGTATAATCTATTCCGCCTCTGTTATACTAAGTGTATGCCCAAAATCGATCTCAATATCGAACATCTTAGCGCAGAGAAACAGACATTAGCTGACTTTTTGGCGCAGCCCGATGCCTACAGTGATCCCGATTTTAGCCGTAAGAACAAACGTTTTGGTGAATTAGAAGTGCTTACTGATAAAGCCAAGCTCCGTGAAAATCTTGATAAACAGCTGTCTGACGCAAAGCAACTTTCGGGTGGCGGTGATGAACTAGCTGAATTAGCCAAACTCGAAGTTCCTGAATTAGAGGCAAAATTAGCCCAACTCGACGACGAATTGTTTGTACTGCTATCGCCCAAAGACCCTAACGATGAAAAAAATATCATCATGGAAATACGGGCTGGAGCTGGCGGTGATGAAGCAAGTTTGTTTGCTGCCGAGCTTTACCGTATGTATTTGCGCTGGTGCGAAAATAACAATTATAAAACAGATCTTATGAGCGAATCAGCCAACGATAGCGGTGGTTACAAAGAAGTAATTTTTGAGGTTCGTGGAGCTGCACCGTATGCAGTGCTAAAGTTTGAATCTGGTGTGCACCGTGTACAGCGTGTACCTGCAACCGAAAGCCAGGGGCGTATCCACACCAGTACTGTCACCGTAGCTGTTATGCCAGAAGCCGAAGAAGCTGATATTGAAATTGCTGCGAACGATCTAAAGATTGATGTCTACCGCAGTGGCGGTCATGGGGGCCAAAGTGTTAATACTACTGATTCGGCAGTACGTATTACTCATTTACCTACTGGTCTTGTTGTTACAAATCAAGACGAAAAATCACAAATTAAAAATAAAGAAAAGGCAATGAGTGTGCTGCGCTCGCGCCTGTTGCAAATAAAAATCGACGAACAAAATGCCAAAGAAACCGCGGAGCGCCGCAGTCTGATCGGTAGTGGCGATCGCAGTGAAAAAATCCGTACCTACAATTTTCCGCAAGATCGTATCACCGACCATCGCATCAGCTATTCCCGCAGCAACATCACTGCAGCAATGAATGGTGATATCGATGATTTAATAGAACATTTGCAAGCCGCTGAACGCGAACTTAAAGCAAAAAATACTATTTAATTAACTCTGACTGCGTTGTTGGATTCAAGGAAACGGACTCTTGTTGCTCGTCAAGTGGATTACCAGTCAAACCTAAAGTTTTAAAATTTTTGAGTAGTTGTTCCTCGATATATGTATCTTCAGGTGAGATAAGAGTCTCTGAGCTCTCGGCCTGAAGTTCATGAATCTCATCCAACAATTCAAGGGCTTTCTCAGCTACAGTAAACATTGCATGAGCACCTGGGCCCTCTTCGGGAGTGGCGCGCGATTGATTCCATTCATGAATCGCCATTTTTGTTCCGGCTCGAAGTCTAGCTTTTTCTCGCCTGGTCTGCTTACCAGTGCCGCTAAGCATTGCTTGCGCTCGCTCAGGAAATTGCGTTAATATCAGCGTATCATCAGCATCTAAAAACCCCATTAACGGCTCTAATGCTGCAGCTAAAACACCTAATTTTCGGCGTAATTCAGTTATCCTTCGGTTACTATCATGTTCTTGAGAAATTTCTCTTCCCGAAAGCTTCAGTTTATTTGCCAATGCGTTAAGACCCATCTTTGCGCTCCTTGTTTATTTTACAAGTTTGTGCAACCACTTTACTACGAAATAAAAATTTTGTCAAATACGATACTGCCCTGATGCACTGTACAGCTTTTTGGCAAAGAGTTGTTCTTTAGTATGATCAGTGAAATAATATAAGAGTGAAAATTAATGCCTGGCTTCAAGCAGCGACTAAGGAATTTGCCGACGCTAAGATACCGAGTGGTCAACTCGACGCTGAGATTATTTTGGCACACACTATCAATCAGCACCGTACTTGGCTACATGCACATGGCGATGAGGATATCGATCCACGACGAAAAGACATTGCTGACGCCCGTGCTGAACTGCGTCTTGAACGTGTCCCGATTGCTTACATTATCGGACATAAAGAATTTTATGGCCGAAGGTTTTTCGTATCTCCCGCGACACTAATTCCTCGACCAGAAAGTGAAGCATTTATCGAACTACTGAAGAAACATATCCTTCCCCACCATCGTCAATTAGTTGATGTCGGCACAGGTTGCGGCTGTCTTGGTATTACTGCCAAGCTTAAGTGGCCAGCTTTACAGGTAACGTTACTCGATATTAGTAGACCGGCGCTTCTAGTAGCCAAAAAGAATGCCGCTGCTCATAATGTTGATGTGCAAATTTACCAAAGTGACTTGCTTGACATTTATCCTACAAAGGCCGACATTGTGTTTGCTAACCTTCCCTACGTCGATAGGAACTGGCCACTATCACCAGACATCAAGACCGAGCCGGAAATAGCTCTTTTTGCGGATAATGACGGATTGGCGCTTATTCAGCAATTATTAAATCAGATTCCAAAAGCCTGTAGCAGCAATGCTCTCATTTTTATTGAAGCTGACCCAAAACAACACGAAATGGTCATCAAATACGCAAAACACATGTCTCTTGATTACATTGAAACCGACGGTTTCGTTATGCTATTTCAAACAACGCCGTAGGTTATTTGTATGAATCAAGCGTCACCTTAACAGTTAAAGTTTCGCTACCCCGACGTAATGTAATCTCTATAGTTTCACCTGGCGCATACTCAGCAATCAGGCTCGAAACTCCACCTCGTGGTCCGACATCCTTATTATTTATTTTCGTAATAACATCGCCGGATTTTATACCTGCTTTATCGGCCGGACTGCCAGATACTACTGCTTGCTCATTGTTCTCATTAAACACATAAGCACCCACCTTCACAGGCAGCTTATACTTACGGGCTAGTTCAGCATTGATCGGCAAAAATCGAACACCTAAGTAAGCTCTCTCCAGCTCTCGACCAAGTAACGCCTGTTTGAGAATACCAAGTGATGCATGAATAGGGATTGCAAAGCCGATACCCTCGGCATCCTGGGCGATAGCAGTATTTATACCAATCACTTGACCGCTCGAATTTAGTAGAGGGCCACCTGAATTACCCGGATTGATAGCCGCGTCAGTTTGAATAAGATCAGTTAATGTTTCGACTGAATCGCCCGCCTGAGCTTGGATAGGCCGACCAGTACCAGATACAATACCGCTCGTTACGGTATTTTCGTATTGACCAAGTGAATTACCGATCGCCACCACACGTTGTCCAACCTTGATAGTTGTCGAATCCCCTAGTTCAGCAACGGGTAGATTATCAACTCCATCAATTTTTAGAAACGCCAAATCATTGAGCGGATCTTGTCCAGCAAGAGAAACATCTTCATAAACCGTACCATCACTTAGCACGATCTGAATTTGCGAAGCGTCGCTAATCACATGTTTGTTAGTAATAATATAGCCGTCTTTACTGACAATAATTCCGGTACCTGCTCCCTCTTGAACAGTAGTTCCCCAATAGCCTGAATTGCCACTTGATATTTCAGTTCGAATCGAAACAACACTCGGCGAAACTTTTTCGGCGATTGAGGCAATGTTAGTTTCTTCTTCACTACTGAGCTTGTTGCCGTCACCAACGACAGCAGGCAAAGGTGTATTTTTGTTTTTTTGGACCTGCTGATACACCATGATGCCAGCCAGAATAAGCCACAACACAGCTAACCCGATGACACTGAAAAGCACTACTTTTTTAAGAGTACGATGTTTCTTCTCTGTATCCTCCGGTGGTTGGTTTGAGTATACTTGACTATATGGCTGTTCGTTCACTTGGCCTCCTTTTGGCAGTGATTTAAAGCAAAATATTTGATTGATTAAAGAAGGTAAGCAATAATGCGATTGTTCCAGCAGTAAATACCATTGGAATCATCATGTCACTTGACTTAATAACGCCATGTTCATGATAACTTGCGTAGGCACGCGTTGCCAGAAATGTCAGTAGCGTTGCTAGTAATGATAGTTGAGTAAGCTTAAAATTTGCTGAGTTTGGAAGTGTATAGGTAATCTGCCAGTGAAAACCAATCCACCCTAGCTCAGCTAAAATAACTCCCCAAAGAGTACTATAAAAACCTACCATTGGCTCATCATAGGCCAGCAATACGTGCCGTACTGCTGCAAATCCTAATAACCACATACAGATTACAAAGACTGCTGGGTCGCTATAAAACGCCTCAAGCACTAAAGCATTAGTACCGACACAAACCGCTGCCACTGCCTGAGCAACCACATACATACGTTTTGAGCGAGGTTTAACAAACAGTAACCAGAAAATAAATCCAAGCGTCAAGCCGATCTGGAGTGCTAACGAACCATCGGCTGCATGAAGAAAAATAACGTGACTTATTCCCACTACCACATCAACGATATTCGCCGTTACATTCGCCAACCAAAAACGAGGACGTACAGCAAAAATACGCCATTTACTAAGTAGCATGATACCAAGAGGTAACCAGATTGAATTAATTTGTAAAGTTACTAGAAGTAGAATGATAGCAAGAGTAATATTGAGTGTGATATACACTACGTCACTTAGACGCGAGCGGTTTTTTTGCGACCGAAGTAAATTCATACCTTAACTATACCATTTATTCACTTACCTGCGCTGATGATCCTACGATAATGACAAAATCAACACCTGTTACATCAAACTGAAGCGGCGCAGTAGTTGTCGTTACTGAAAAACGCTGTTCAAGTTTTTGCTTAGTAGCCGTTTTCTTTTTAGTGACATCGTAGATTTCATAGGTCACATTAGACGTAGCTGGCGCATTGCCTGGCTCCGTTACAGTAAATCCATCATTTTCGAGTTTTGTACTCACCTTTCCAGCAAGTCCTACCTGCCCGCTAGCATTGAAAACCGCAATTACAGCCCCTTCTTTGACCACTGGGTCCGTACTGAGTGCTTTTTTGATGTACGACTGCAGCTGGGTGTAATTATATAATCCAGCAGCCGGCTGACCATTGGCGCTCATAAGCTTGTCGCCCAAAAGATCGAGCCGTTGAATCGAGGTTGCCGGTATGTCATTCGCTAAACTAAGAGCAGTCCTAATCTCAGATGTTTCAATATTGGTGCGCAAATTGCTATCAAGAGCGTCGATCAAAGCAGATACTTTAGTAATATCGGTTAATGTACCTGTACTAAGCGCCTTTTCTCGGATTGCAAGTATAATTTTTTGCTGATTTTTTTCACGATCAAAATTTGAGTTGGCAAGCCCATACGTTGGTTCAATGTCACCTCGCGCCTGGGCTAGATAAAGTGCATGCTCCGCATCAAGCACTGCAGGTCCATTCGGATAGTCTATAAAATGACCGTTCGGTGGGCAATTTTTAATCATTGTTGCCCTAGAGGCATAGCGATTACCACCGCGACATTTCCAGTCGAAATTACTGTCCATCACTCCTGGCGCACCCTCACTCCCTTCAATATTGACAGTGATATCACCGACTGCCTTTACCACATCACGCATGACTGTATAGTTTACATGAATACTGTACTGAATATCGAGTCCCACAATTTTACCAAAAAAATCACGCGCTTTTGCCTGACGCTCTTTTTCAGCCGCCTCGGAATCCTCAGCGTTGACACAGTTAAAATAAGCATTGATCTTTCCTGCATAGCCAGTAAGACATGCGGTGCCGTACTCTACCTCAAGATCACGCGGAATACTAAACATGGTGGCCGTCTTTTTTTGCTGATTCACACTCATGATCATGATAGAATCAGTCAGATAAGATGCCTCGTGGCCTGGATCGTCTTCTGAAGTACCTAAAATTAAAATGTTTGTTTGCCCCTGTGCATCTTGTTTTAAGGGCTGACTCTGAATCAAACCAAATATATTACCATTGAACACATGTGCACTTGCCAGAACAATCTTTACACCCAAATACCCGCCAACTAGTATGCCAATTAGTAGAATACCCAAAATAATACGCTTGATAATTTTTCGTCTTGACGTATGGTGTTTGCGGTGCTTTTTTTGTTCGTCAGATTCCTTGTCGATTTCTCCGAGTGTTGCGTCTAGTTCCTGACGAGATAATCCATGCGGCGAGCTGGTTTGTAATACGGGTGCTTCTTTATTGTCTTCTCCCTGAGGCTTTAGGCCATGCTCACCGACCGTCCGCGTTAGGCCGTTATGAACTTCAGGTGATCGATCTACCTCCTCAGTTATGCGGCGAGGAATAAATCCATCAATCGATGGTTGTTTGCTACGTGTCATAAACTTCTACTTAGTATACATGGTTTTAAGCAGCGAATAAACAGTCTTGCTCATGGTAAATCACTGATTTTTAGTGTATACTACCTGAGATGGAACCGAGTTTTTTTGATAAGCATCCGGGTATGCGTGATGCAGCCAATTTTGTTGTTTTCGTCGGGCTAGTGCTAATTGGTACGCTTATTCTCAATGCTTTTGTGTTCCGAAGTTTTAACGTAGTCGGGCAAAGCATGGAAGATACACTTAAGAGTGGTGATCGGCTGATCGTTAACCGCATTCCTGTTACAATTGCTCAGCTAAAAAATCAGACTTATATTCCAAAGCGCGGCGAGATTATCGTTTTTGAAAACCCGCGCTTTACGGTTGGCGGACAAGATAAATACATTGTAAAACGAGTAGTCGCTTTTCCGGGTGAACGAGTTGTTACCAAAGATGGATCAATAACTGTATTCAACACCGAACATCCAGAAGGTTTTGACCCTGATTCCTTACCTGGTGGTGGTACACCCGGATCACCGACCAGTGGCGACTCAACAGTAGCAGTGCCTGACGGCGAGCTATTCGTAGCAGGCGATCACCGCGAAGGTAACTACTCGTGCGATTCGCGCGGCTGCCTAGGTACTATTCCGTTTTACGATGTGATAGGTCCTGTCGGCATGCGAATATGGCCGCTCAACAAGCTCTCAACATATCCTTCTAGCTAGCCTATCCGCCAAGTTTTTTAAGTAAATTATCAAGTTCATTTTTGTTGCGAAACGATATCGCGATTGTACCACTTCCTCGCTGCGAAGCACGAATTTTTACCGGTACTAATAGGTGTTCGTGTAGTCGTGTAGCTTCACGTTCAAAACGATGTTCAGCTTTTACAGTTTTAGTTGCAACCGCTACTTCGCTCTGTTTTTTCAAGTATGTCACTTCGGCTTCGACTCGCCTGGCCGACCAGCCTTCTTTAATAATTTTTGGTAGCAAATCAAGCGTTTTTTCTCTATCAAGATTGATCAGCGGACGTGCCTGACCCTCCGTGAGCTGTCCAGAAGCAATCGCTACCTTCACCTGATCAGGCAAACGCAATAAACGCAGCGTGTTCGTAATCGCACTAGCCGATTTACCGCCTACTCTGCTACCAATTTCCTCCATTGTTAAGTTAAATTGGTCGCGTAACTTCAGGTATGCTGTTGCTGTTTCCATAGCATTGAGATCTTCGCGCTGCAGATTTTCAATCAGTGATAGCTCCAGTTTATGCTGAGCACTCAAAGTTCGTACAAGGGTTGGTATTTTCTCTAACCCCGCTAACTTAGCCGCACGCCAGCGACGCTCGCCGGCTACTACCGTAAAACCTTCAGGCTTACGAGGCGTGACAACAATCGGTTGTACGATACCGTGTTCGCGCACCGACTGTGCCAATTCAGCAAGTGCTGCTTCGTCAAAATGTTTTCGAGGCTGCTGAGTATCGGCAAAAATCTCCGATACTAAGACATGACGTAGATCACTAACCTTTTCGTCTTGTCCAGCAGTTGGGTCAAATGACTCGTCAAGTAATTCGGTAGGGATAAGCGCTGAAAACCCGCGACCTAGGCCCGTCTTTTTAGCTGACACGTTCTATTACCTCCTTAGCCACTGCTTTATATGCTCGCGCACCTTTGCTGAAACGATCATATGCACCAATTGGTACTCCGTGACTTGGAGCCTCTGCGAGCCGAATGTTACGCGGAATTGTATGTTTAAATACCTTGCCCGGAAAATGCTTTTGGATTTCAGCGAGTACTTGGCCACTCAAAACCGTACGAGTATCCGTCATCGTGGGCAGGACACCCAGAATATCAAGCGTTGGATTCATACTTTTGCGAATCAACTTCATTGTTTCTAATAACTGCGTCAATCCTTCGAGCGCATAAAATTCGGTTTGAACCGGCAACAATACGTACTTTGCTGCAATTAGCGCATTGACGGTCAGTAAACTGAGGCTTGGAGGGCAGTCAATGATTATGACATCAAATGCCTGCAGTTGATCAACAGCTAGCTTCAAGCGACTAAAACGTCTCCGGGCTTGAGCCAGTTCAACTTCAGTATTTGCAAGGTGCGGCGTACTGGGAGCTAGTGACAAGTTTTTATGTTCAGTATCTAAAATTACATCCGAAAGATGGCGAGTTTCAAGCATTACTTCAGTCATTGTGGCGCCAATCGTTTGCTTATCAACGCCGAGACCACTAGTAGCATTACCCTGAGGATCGAAATCAATTAGCAATGTACGCTTACCTTGTTTGGCTATGTAATACGCTAAATTAATGCTGGTAGTTGTTTTACCAACACCACCCTTTTGGTTGGTAACCGCAATTACTGTCGGCATGTTTATCTCTGCCCTCTCATCCCTATTATTATAGCATGCTCACGCTTATGACTGTACTGTAGTTTAATTAAAAATATTCCTTCGTATTAATCTAGAGCGAAGGAATATTTGCCGACATCCACTAACTATTTTTTGCTACTCTTGCCAATAGCACCCACTGTGATACGACTGTACTTCTGGCGATGTCCGATTTCTTTATGAACACGTTTTTTTGCTTTATAGCGAATCACTCGTAGTTTTTCACCTTTTACTTCTTCATCTATTACCTTGGCTTTGATGCTTACCCCGCTCACCAATGGAGTACCAACGGTCGATTTATCGCCGTCGATCAGCATAAGCGCGTCGAGAGTGAGCTCTTTAGTTCCTTCCGGGAGGCGGTCCACCAGGAGGGTCTCTTTTTCACTGACAATATACTGCTTGCCAGAAATTTTAACGACTGCTTTCATAATTTCCTCTGTTAGTTAATAATCAATCTGGACTATTATAGCAAAATACACCTGTGTTTACAACTCGTCACTAAGTATCGTTTCTATTTGCCGTCTCTCTGCCCTTTACGATTTGTCGCAATTGTTGCATCTGCAACTGCATTATTTGCTCGAAGCCACCCGCTAGGACTACCACATTCCATGTACTCACCCTTTATTGTTGCGACCGCAATGCTCCCACCAGTAGCAACATAAGCGTTGATCGCATCAGTTACCTCATACTCACCACGCACTGGATTAACCGGCAATGTTTTTGCTAACTCAAAGATTTTTTTTGGAAAAATATAAAAGCTCGAGTTGTTAAGATTGCTCGGCGCGTCTTCAACGCGAGGTTTTTCGATAATTCGTACAAAATTATCATCACTATCTTTTTCGATTATGCCAAATTTTGGAATATCTTCTTCAGGTAGCTCATTGCCATACAGGCCTGCAGACAATCCTTTTTCATTAACGATCTTTATAAGTTCAGCCGCGCTTGACCCACCATCATTTCGCCAAAAGAATTGATCACCCATAATGACGAGGGCTGATTCATCTTTGTTAATAAATTCATTTGCAATACCTACAGGAATACTTGTGCCATATCCGCCAGTACTCGGCTGAGTAATAAAGTGAATATTCACACCGGAAAGTGGAGCAATGCTTTCAAGTAGCTGAGTTTTGCCTTTCTTTCTTAGATAATCATTGAGCTGGATATTGCTGCGGTAGTAGCTCTGAATCTGTGAGCTTTGCTCACCCACCACGAAATATATTTCCGTTATACCTGCTTTTATAACGTCTTGTACTACATAGTCAATCACAGGACGCGTCCCAACGGGTAGCATCGACTTCTCGATTGCTTTAGTAATAGGTAGCATGCGAGTACCCCAACCTGCTACAGGAATAACTGCTTTGGTAATCGATTTCATACACTCTAGTGTACTAGATCTGAACCTCGCTGGCTATCTCTATATTATTCGTCGTCAAATTTGAACCAATCGGGATCATTTTTGATGTCATCCTCGACGCCACTCCAAAACTGCTCTAGCTCGTTAGTATCTGGCGATGGGGTGAGTGTCCAGGTGTCATCGTGAGTTATTTGTTCACTATCAATCGCTCTAGTCAGCTCGTCATCATCACTACTGACAACACTTAGCTGCATAGATCGTGAATGCAGAGAAGGAAAATGAATTTGGTGGTGGGTTTTTAATCGTAGCATATTTTTTTTAATTGTTACCATCTTTCATATTAGCATAAATAATATAAAAAGTCAAGTTTTTCGGCGTTGGCGAGCCGCCATTTCCGCGTGACTAATGCCGAAATAGTGAGCGATTTCGTGCCATACGGTTTGTTTAATCTGCCGGTAAAGATCATCTCGGCTTTGCGCAACTCTCAGTAGTGGCTTCTTAAAAATCGTAATCGTATCCGACATAATGCCCGACTCATAGCCACTACGAAGTGTTCGTGGTATACCTTCATATAAGCCAAGCAGTAGTTGGTCGCCGCGTAGTCTTATCTTTTCAGCCTGTTCTGATGACGGTTCATCAGCTATCAAGATAGCGACATGTTCAAGCGCTGCCATATGTTCACGAGACAGTTCGCTCATCGCCCGACGTACGAGATCGCGAAAATCTTCGTCGGAAAAATTACTAGACTCTAGCACTACTCACCGCTCGCAAGCAATACCGTCATTGTCGCGATCAAGTCGGTTCTCGTAGCTTGAGTCTGAACGACGAATGTCAAATACGCCGGCGTCAAACGCTGCATCACAATTTTCAAAATGTCGGCCTTTTGAGCTATTGCTTTCTGATTTGTTTTTTACTTTTTCTTTAGAGGAATCAGAAACTCTCGATTCAGCTGTATCATTAACAACCGATGTTTCACCGTTGGCTGAGGTTTGAATTGGTGAATACTTACCATTAACATCAGCCTGCGATGGTTCTGTTAGCACAAGGCCCGCATAGCCTGTCCAGGCGATCGCTAGTGCGATTAGCCCCTTAGCCCACGGTGATTTTTTGAAACCTTCGGGATCATTGAGATACCATACGATGATTGCGATAATTGGAATAATCGGTAGTGTCACCAACCAAAGTAGCCATCCAACCAAAACACGCCGACCTTTTGTCCAGTTTTGATAGCGATTACGTGTCAGCCAAAAACGGCTCAATATGTAAACAGCTGCCGTGTGAAAAAATCCACCCTTGGCTACTTTAGCTCTCTCTTCTTCGGTATGCTTACGTTCCTCGGCTACCGTTCGTTGCTTGGCCATGAATTATACTCCCCATTTAGTTATTTCATTATAGCAAATATTGGACGGTTATTCAGACTTTGAGGGCACAACAATCCACATAATAATGTAAGGCACGACCCCGGGTAAACCACCTGGTAAAGCTAAAAGCACAAAAATTAAGCGCCATAACGTAGCATCCATACCAGTAAATTCAGCCAGACCTCCGCAAACGCCTCCAATTTTCTTATTCGTTGTTGAACGATAGAGTTTTTTCATTACTCACCTCTCTTTACTAGATTAATGGTTAGCTCTTTATCTTCAATCCGTACCGTTTCTTCATGCGTAAGTTTTCCGCTGGTTTTTAGACCATCAGCGAGCGTTTCCTGCTTGATGATTTCGGCATGTTCAGTAACAGCTTGCTGTAACTCTTTATCCTCTGTTATGAGACCTAGGTGAATACGATCATCAACATTTAGGCCAGCCTTTTTACGCGCCGCCTGAACATGACGGATAACTTCGCGGATAAACCCCTCACGCTTTAATTTTGGAGTGATTTTTTCGTCAATCGATACGGCCTTACCCGTTTTAACAACCTTAACATTCAGCTCTTCTTTTAAGATAGAAGCAAAATCGATAGCTACACCAAACGATGATACCGTCACGCTAGCGAGCGGCTGACGAACCTTGAGACCAGCTTTGGCGCGTAGACTCAAACCTTCATTTACATACCCACGAACAGTTGCCATTTCATCCAATACTATCTGATCAATATGACCTTCATTAGGCCAGTCTAATAAATGTACACTCTCTCCACCTACCAGATTATGGTGCAGTTCTTCGGCTAAAAACGGTGTAAACGGCGCTAAAACATAACTCAAGTGGCGCAAAATGTAATGTAGTGTTCGATAGGCATCGTTTTTGTCATTATCATCTTCACTTTTCCAGAATCGACGACGGCTGCGTCGCACATACCAGTTGCTGGCATCGTCCAGAAATGGAAATATTCCACTCATCGCGTCAGGAATGTTATATTCGTCCATATTTTTTGTAATTTGATCACGAAGCTCACGGTATCGAGAAATAATCCAACGGTCCATAGGGTTCTTGAAAGCAGTAATGTCTATCTCTTCTGGGCTATACTCCCAACCGTCAACTTCGGCATACATCGTGAAGAAGTCGTACATGTTCCATATCATACTTAGTTTGCGTGCTGTGTCGCCAACTTCTTTATCTTGCAGACTAAAATCTTCACCATTAAGCACTGGGCTTGATAACAACAAAAAGCGTTCGGCATCAGCAGAGAACTTATCCATTAGCTCGTTTGGATCAGTAAAGTTATTGAGGCTTTTACTCATTTTACGTCCATCACTACCTGCAAGCGTGCCAGTTGTAATAACATTTTTGAAACTATTTTCGCCAAATAGCGCCACACTAACAGCATGCATGTAGTAAAACCAAGCACGCGTTTGTGCGATATACTCAACAATGAAATCACCCGGAAAATTCGCTTCAAATTTCTCTTTGTTTTCAAATGGATAGTGAAGTTTCGCAAATGGCATGCTACCCGCTTCGAACCAACTATCCATCACTTTATCGATGCGAGTATACGTCTCTCCATCGATCTCAAATGTAATGTCATCTATCCATGGACGGTGATAATCGTCAAGCTCTTTGCCGCTTAGTTCTTTGAGCTCAGCATAGCTGCCAACGACTCGCACTTTGCCCGATTCCGATTTCCAAACAGGCATTGCCGTCGCCCAGAAGCGGTCGCGACTGATGTTCCAGTCCGGCGCTTGCTCCACAGTCTTTTCAAACCGTCCATGCTTTAGATGCTCTGGGAACCAATTGATTGGCTGATTTTTCTCCAGCATTTTCTGCCGCTGACTGTCAATGTCCATAAACCAGCTCGGATGCGCTCGGTACATTAGCTTGGTACCGCAGCGATGACAATGCGGGTAAGGATGGCGGATGTAATCGATTTTCCAGACGATACCGCGTTCGTGCAGCATCTTGGCAATGATCTTATTGATATCCCAGACGTTTTCACCTTTCCAATCACTCTCAGTAAACATGCCGTTCTCGTCGATAGTATGAACAACCGGTATCTTATGCTGTTTACCAAACTCGAAGTCTTCCTCGCCATATGCCGGAGCAAGATGAACAATGCCCGTACCATCTTCATGGCTCACATAATCCGCAGCCCAAACTTTGTGTGCACCCTCACCGCGGTCAACGCCCAGCAGCGGTTCATACGATAACCCGACGAGATCCTTACCCTTCATCTCGCGTAACACTTCGTACTCAAGCGGTTGATGTTTCTCATCTTGCAGTACTTTTCCAACTAATTCCTTTGCAATAATAAATTGCTCGTCATCCACCTTTACTTCAACGTACGTCAGTTTCTCATTCACTGCAAGCGCGGTATTCGCTGGTAATGTCCACGGCGTCGTCGTCCACGCTAAAAGAACACGTTGTTGTCGCGAAAAATCAGTAGTTTTATCTTCAAATTCAAGCGAATGGTTTCGCAAAAAGATACGGCTGCAAAGCGATCCTTTCGAAGCAGCTTCCTGTAGTATATTTGGATTACTCTGCCATGCAAGTTTTGCGTAGTACTGTTTTCCACCTTGCAATGCTGGTTTACCAGAATAACTTACAATATGGTACTCGCTTAGCTCAAGGAAGTAATCCTCACGTTCAAGTTTGTCCGAGCCAGTGAACACCATCTCATTGGTAATAATACCTAGCTTGTCTTTTGCGGCGCGCATCACTGCTTTTTCTTCTGTTTCGTCTTCTTTTAAGGTTGCTGCAGCAAGACCCCAAACATTGGGTAAGCTTTCATCGTCTTCACACCGGAGTACGGCACTAAATTCGCCCTGCTCATTTTCTATATAAAACGCTACCGCTTTCTTAATCGGTTTTTTCATCTTGAATTTTACATATACACTCGGATCAGTGATGTCCTGATACGCTCCGGCGTCCATGGTGACCTCAGCTTTGGATAACGGCGTACCGTCGAGCGTACAGTACATTAGCACTTTTTCGCCTTCGTAAATTTTGCCTTTTTCGTACAGCGTTTTAAACGCCCACCAAATTGATTCCATGTAGTCACGATCCATGGTTTTGTAGGCGCCCTTAAAGTCAACCCAACGTCCAACACGATCAACATATTCTTCCCACAAGCCACTGGTTTGCACCATGTTTTCGCGAGTTGCATTGATATACTTTTCGATGCCGTACTCAAGCACCTCTTCTCGACTTTTGATACCAAGTTTTTTCTCAGTAAACCGTTCGGCAGGTAAACCATGACAATCCCAGCCCCATACACGCTCGACACGCTTTCCTTTCATTGTCCAATAACGCGGCACTGCATCTTTGACGATGCTACTAAGTAACGTGCCGTGGTGAGGCACCCCAGAAATAAAGGGCGGTCCGTCATAAAACACATAGCTATTGTCTTTCGAGCGATTTTCGATTGATTTTTCAAAGGTTTTATCGGCTTTCCAGCGCTTGACCCAATCTTTTTCATACTCTATCGCTAGTCGTCTTGTGCCATGTTTGAATTTCATATCTACGCCTCCTCTAGGTGATGTTTACTAGGATCAAACGCTGGGCTACAGGGTGTAATCATATCGAAATTGCCGCCCCAACGAAACCATTTTCTAGGCTCAACATAAATTACGTCGCCCGTGACTATTGTTACTTTTCCACCATCCTTTGTCTCAATGTAGCCTTCGCCTTTCGTGATTACCGCCATTTCGTGCGTATCTTCAAGCCAGCCCCAACCACCGTTTTCAGGAAATTCGCCACGAATAGAAATTTTAGCTACATCAATATTACTACCGTCAGGCTTGTATTCACGACCAAAACAAACCTCACTATTCTGAAACTTTTCACCGTCTTCATCATGCCATATTTTCATAAGTTTCCTTTTCGTATCATACGAATTGTAGGTATTTTACCTAAAAATAATTCTTCGGAATTTGGTATTGCATCAAAACCGTATTTTCGATAAAAAGCCTGGGCACGCTGATTGTAGCTCGCCACACTTAGCATGATCGGCTGACTCGGGTTATGAAATTTTATAACATGTTCCATTAAAGCACTGTCAACGCCTTTACCATGCCAGCCTTTATCGACGTAAAGACTACCGACCCGTTGTGTACCATCTTCCATGACAAATGGCATCGAGACACCAATGATTTTTCCTCTGATATCGCGAGCCACCCAGCCATGCGACCCGCCTTTTACAAAACGTTCTCGTCTTTTGTCCATTTTTTCTGAAGCAAGCTCATCCTCAATAATCTTCTCAATCCACTCTAAAGTTATGCCCAGTTCGTCATTGACATACGTGTCGCGCCATGACTGCATACGCATACGAGTTGCTTCTTCAAGATCACCAGTCTGCATTAGGTGGATACTGAAAGACAATGCATGATTTTTTTTCATATAAAAATCCCTTTCTGCCACTGGAACCCATTTCATGGGTGGTACCATCCAGTTTCCAAAAAGGGATTAACCATTTTCAGCACTTTATTAGCATTTATCGAAATGCGTACGGTGGAGTCTACTAGAGCCAAAGGCTGGTTTTTTCCACTAACTTTCGCGGGTGATAGCCGCTCACTGGTATATCCAGACGTTATTGATGTCCATTTTACCACTTATCGCACGCCATGTCCAGAAATCCTCTTGGAGTACGGCATATAAGGCTACCAAAGCCACTGATGCTTTTTGACGTAGTCGTTTTGCAACCATTGATCGATAAAGCTTAGTTTTCGTGGCATCAGTGCTACCACCCAAATAATTGCAATATAAACAAGGTGATCGTCGATAATTGGATTGTTTTCGAGGGGTAGTTCGGCCGCCCACATCATAGCGAGAAGAATTGTCGCGCTTACAGCTGCTATCCGCACACCTATACCTAAAATTAGTGCTAAACCAATTCCTAATAGACCTAACATGAATAACCAATCAATAAACGGATTGCCCGCTAAATCGTGAAAGAAATCAACGAAGGGACTTTTCTCGTTGACGCCAAATTTCAAAAAACCAGAGGTTGGCGATACACCATCAACCCAGGCTTTTCCTTTAGCAGTGGCAAAACCAAGCCCCATAGTTTTATCGAGAAATGCCCACAGGAATATAAAACCAACCATTATACGTGTGACAGCAAGTGTGTAGTACCCTATGAGATGTGATGATTGTTTTTTTTGCTTTACCATATATGCCCAACCCTTCAAAAAAATTATAATGCTCTCAGTATACTACTGTTTTGCGCTAAAGCATAGACATTTTGAATAACTGTTAATTTTCTAGTAACCGCAGCTTTAGGCCAAGTGTCGCTTATCTAGATTAGATCTTTGCCATACTTGATCAGTATGGCAGCTACCAAGACCACCACCAGAGAGAATAAAACTACTTTGTCGTAGTCCTTATCGATGATGTTGTGTAAACTTTTGGTTATTTTTTTGGGTAAGTAAAGATTGTTTTCACGGATATTGTAACGTGAGATTGCGAACCACACAAATGTCGTAGTTGCAGTCACAAGCAGACACCACGGACACAATGCCCCAATTACAAAATAGCTTTGACTAAAGAGCCAAAGTGCAAAAATAAATCCGAGCGTATAACAAATCTGAGCAATAAACATAAAAAACCGCGGAAATTTAACACCAGCAAGACCAGCAACCGCAACCGTAATTACCACTGGCTCAGCAATCAGCCCCAAAAAACTGTTCGGAAACCCGAATAAGTGGGCCGAAGAGTGGAGACCTACGGTTGCGCAGTTCAAAATAATGTTAATACTGCAACTTAATACTGCATCGGGATTTCTAGCAAGCTCAATTGCTTCGACAGATAATACAAATGATGCAACCAAACTAACAATTGCCCCTACAAGCATACTGGCGAAAATCCAACGATTGTCGCGCAATCGCTTGTCCTCGTGAGTAAAATAATCTTTAACTCTGTGCAGCATAGTAGCTTACCTCCCCAATTAACGGCAAGGGTCGTCCTCGCCAAACCTGCTGAACTTGACCGTCATTGCTGAGTGCTATTAGAGTTGGATATTCGACGATATCATAAACACGGCAAAAATCCATTCCTTGGCGCGTGTCAGGATTACACTCCTCGAGCTTATAACCAGTTTGATAATCGAAATCGCGCAAGTAGTCTACTACCTCGCGTCCGTGATCACTCTCGCGCCGATAGACAATCACAACTCTCATTTTTTACTCTCTTTTTTCTGTTTTCGCTTCTGATCAAGGATCGTTACAAAATCAGCGAGTGTCCGAAAGTCATGAAACACACTTGCAAACCGTACATAGGCTACCTCGTTCTCAGCCGCTAGCTTATCAAGCACAATTTCACCGATAGTTCGCGAGGGAATCTCATTTTCACCGAGGTCATACACACTGTCCTCAATCTCACCAACGATCTTATCAACCTCAGCCTCTGAATTAAAAAATTTACCGACTGAGCGATGAATTGATGTGCTCAGCTTTTCACGATCAAATAACTCGCGCTTACCGTCCTTTTTAACAACTGCTATGTTGGTACGCTCAATTCGTTCATATGTCGTAAATCGACGACCATCATTTGTTTCGCGACGACGGCGAATTGACAGGCCATCCGCTGACTCTCGCGATTCAAGTACTCGCGAGTCACCTAGCTTGACATTGTTAACCACTAAAACTACTCCTCAGTTTGTTTCTTTTTACGACGGCGCAAGAAAGCAGGTGTATCGTCTTCATCATCTTCCGTAGGTTGATTCCATATGTCGTGATTTGTTTCTTCGGCAAAATGAGCTGCTGCATCCTCATGGGACGAATGAGAAATCTCTTCAACTGCATCATCGACGTTGTTATCATTAGATGAGGTCGCGCCAGAACCATACATTGGCTCATCAGGTGATTCATTTGAAAACGCACTGTCGAAGCCAGTCCCTATAACAGTTATCACTAACTCTTCTTCAAGCTCTGGTTTTAGTGTGGCACCAAAAATAATATTTGCATCTGGGCTAACAGAGCTCGTAATGATTTCGGCCGCCTCCTGAATCTCGCTCATACTCATGTCATAGCCACCCGTAACATTGAATAGTACGCCTTTAGCTCCGTCAATTGAGACCTCAATCAACGGCGACTCAATAGCTTGTTGTGCCGCCTGAGCAGCACGGTCTTCACCGCTTGCTCGACCAATCCCCATAAGCGCACTACCGGCATTACTCATGATTGCTTTAACGTCAGCAAAGTCGAGATTGATTAGTCCATGTTCGGTAATTAATTCGGAGATACCCTGCACCCCTTGACGTAAAACGTCATCGGCGATCTTGAATGTTTCAAGTAGTGGAGTGCGTCGATCAATCGTCTGTAATAGTCGATCGTTTGGAATCGTAATCAGTGTATCAACTTGTCGACCGAGATTACGAATTGCTAAATCAGCATTTTGACGTCTTTTTTCACCCTCAAAGCTGAACGGACGAGTGGCAACCCCTACCACCAGAATATCGAGCTCGCGTGCAATTTCGGCAACCACATGTCCCGCACCCGAGCCAGTCCCGCCACCCGCGCCTATTGTCACAAACACCATATCGGCACCACTGATCGCATCACGAATTTCATCAACAGATTCACGTGCAGCCTGCTCGCCAACTATCGGATCGGCACCGGCACCAAGGCCACCTGTTGTATTGTGTCCTAGATGAATCTTAACGTCAGCTTTTGAGTTATGTAATGCTTGGGCATCAGTATTCATCGCGATAAACTGCACACCAGTTAAACCCGCGTCTTTCATACGATTTACAGCTGAACCACCAGCCCCACCAACACCAACAACTTTAATACTCGCAAATGTTTGGATCTCACTCGGCTTTACTTCAGGCATTCTTTCCCTCCTTGCTCCATATACAAGCGTATTTCTTCTAGTATACACTATCTGTTGCGTAATGTAATCTATGAGCGAAACTTTTTGAACACATTTTGTATCATGCCACTGGCTGACTTAATTGCACTGATGCCTGCCTGATGATTACTCTTACTGTTCGTAGCACTTTTTGCAGGACGTTCAGCAACTTCCATATCCGCAAACATGAGCCCAATAGCAGCCGCAAATTCCGGACCATGTATTCGTTCGTCAACACCACTAAAACCTTTCGGCTTACCAATTTTTGCGGCCGTACCAAGAATTTCGCGAGCAAACGTAGCTATTTCTTTCATATTCGCTGTTCCACCCGTCAGCACCACGCCACTCGGCAGCTTACCAGCACGGCCAGCCTTTTTTAGCTCAGCTTCAATCCCCTCAAAAATCTCTTCCAACCGTGCGGAAATAATCTCGTCAATTTCACCTGTTTTAAAACTAACCACTTCACCGTTTTGCTTAATACTAACCCCGTCGTCTGATGAACGTGCAACAGCGCTGGCGTGCTTAAGTTTAACTTCTTCAGCCATACTCGGGTCAGTTTTTAATCCAATCGCCAAGTCGTTAGTAATATGTGTACCTCCAATTGGCACTACACCTACATACTGCAAATCACCCTCTTCAAACACTGCCACGCTAGTAGTTGCACCCCCCATATCGATCACTGCCACACCATTTTCTAATTGAGCTTCAGTTAATACTGCCCGAGCCGACGCTAACACCGACACAACAATATCATGAGGAGCTACTTTTGCCATTTCAGCAGCCTTGCGTACATTAACAATGTGTGGTGAAAGTCCTGACACAATATTAGCAGTAATCTCAAGTCGAGTACCCGTCATGCCGACTGGGTCCTTTATGTTGTCTTGTCCATCAAGTCGATATGTGTATGGCACAACTTCAAGCACTTCACGGTTAGCTGGTACTTTTCCAATCGTAGCAACTTCTTCAACGCGGGACAAATCTTGCAGCGAAATTTCGTGATCAATTGCGCCAGCCGCTATCATACCGTCCGCCTTTGTACTCAAAATATGCGCACCGTTGATACTCAGCGTCGCTTCGTTAACCTCGTAGCCGCTCATTCGTTCGGCCTCACCAAGCGCCTCATCGATCGCATTTGACGGACCCTGCAAGTGAACAATTACACCTTTACGCATGCCGGTGTTTGCGGCCGTACCAATTCCAACGATCGTTGGTTTACCGCTATTCGGATCAATATGTCCCACTACACATCGTACAGTCGTTGTTCCGACATCGATCCCTACAGCATACCGAGAATTTTCTTGCATGCATAAATTATAACTCTAATTCTTAGATTTTTCTAGCAACAGTCATCAGTACACGACAAAATATGACTCAAACTAGATACGAGTCAGGACATCAGCACCAGTTTCAGTAATTAAAACTGTATGCTCAAAATGTGCAGCCAAACTACCGTCACGTGTACGAATAGTCCAGTTATCGCCATCTGTCATAACTTTCTCACCGCCGAGTGTTGCCATTGGCTCAATTGCAATCGTATCGCCAACAGATAGTAGCACTCCCGATCCAGGCCTGCCATAATTTGGGACTTCGGGTGACATATGCATTTGTAACCCTACTCCATGGCCCACTAAATCACGGACAATTCCTAAGCGAGCTGTTGTTAGCACTTTTTCTACCGCCGCACCGATATCACCAGTGTGACACGGGCCAGAAATAGCATCAATCCCCGCAAACAAACTTCGTTCGGTGTAATTAATAAGATGTTTGATGGCTCCTTTTGGCTGCGCCCCTACTACCATCGTAAAAGCGCTGTCAGTTTTCATGCCTTTGTACGTTATCACCAGATCAAAACTAACAAGATCACCTTTTTCCAATACACTGCCTGTTGGAACACCATGTACAATTTCATCGTTTAAGCTAATACATATGCTACCTGGAAAATTAACTTCGCTACTTTTGTAGGTAGGAGTCGCGCCGTATTCTTTGATTTTTTTTTCAGCAAATCGATCAATATCATACCCATTCATATCGGGAGCCACATATGCTCTTACATCAGCAAGAATCTGTGCTAGTATTGCTCCGCCCTCGCGCATTGCGGCAATTTGTTCGACTGTTTTTGCTGGCTGAGCCACAGCTACACTACCGCTTTCATGACCTCGTCGTAAATTTTATCGTGAACAGATCCGGCTGTACCAGTACCATCGAGGTGAACAATTTTTACGCCTTGCTCAGCAAAAATCCCAAGTACTGGGTACATTTTTTGTCGATAGATGTTCATGCGCCTGGCAATTGTTTCTGGGGTATCTTCCATACGACCACGAAGCTCTAAGCGCTTATGAATTTCAGCCTCAGGCACTTCAAGTACTACAACCAGATCAATTTGATCGTGAACTCCCTCCAGATACTTCGCCATCCACTCAGCTTGTTCTTTGGTGCGTGGAAATCCATCAACAATAATCTGCGGGTACTTTTTTTCGATCGCTTCCCTTACTGCCCCATCAAATACTTGATACGTCTGATCGTCGCTTACCAGCTCACCTGAACGTAATGTTTCAATAATTTCTGGATTCTCACTGCTACGTAGCATTTCTCCAGTACTCAGCCACTTCCAGCCCACCCGTGCCGCCAGCATCTGACCTTGCATACTTTTTCCAGCTCCGGTCGGTCCAAACATTAATATCACGCGTCTATCTCCTTCGTTTTTGTGCTCATGTTTTTAGCTTTTTAATTGTACCCGTCATAACTGATTGACGCAATGGGCCTGTCTACTGAAGTTCCTCTTTTACGATACGAGCAATGACAGCACCATCAGCCGTTAAACCTGTCGCTTTTTTAACGTTGCCAATTACTTGTCCCATTGCCTGGATGCTAACTACATCCATATCAGCAATCGTTTTTTGTACCAAAACTCGGACTTCATCTTCCGATAAATGTTGCGGAAGGTACTTACTCAAAATAGCTGCTTCCTTTTCTTCTGGCTCAGCTAAGTCATCTCGGCCATTATCACGATAAAGCTTTGATGATTCATGTCGCTTTTTTACTTCTCTTGCAATAACCTTCTCGATTTCATCGTCGGATAAACCCTCGTCACGTTTACCTTGCGTAACTTCTTCATTTAAAACGGCTGCTTTTAACCCACGCAGCACGTCAGATGCAAAACGATCGCCGCCCAGAAGAGCGGCTTTCATGTCTGCTTGAATTGTATCCTTGAGAACCATTGTTAGCGAATACCTAAGCGCATTTTAGCCACTTTGTCAGCCTTGCGTTCTCGGCGGATAATAGCTTTTTTGCGGCGCTCAACCTTGCTTAGTGGCTTTGTAAAACGCTGCACACCTTTCGCACGAGCTAACACGCCACTTTGTAAAACCTTACGGTTAAATCGGCGAATGATATTCTCATTCGCTTCGCGTTCGTCTTTTCTTGTAACTTGTACCATATC
>JBDHUM010000008.1:0-34686 GCA_039809125.1 Saccharimonadaceae bacterium (SeqCode)
TAAGAAGTTATGAAAATTACACATATTTCTCAAGCTGTTCGTAATCCAGATCGTGTGAATATTAGCATTGATGGCAAATATCGGTTTAGTCTCGATATTTCACAGGTCAGCGGTCTAGGTGTAAAAATAGGCAGGGAAGTGGGTGAGAAGGAATTAGCTGAGCTTGAAACAGAGAGCCAGTTTGGTAAGCTGTACTCCCGGGCGTTGGAATATTGCCTAAGTCGACCGCACTCTGTAAAGGAGGTTCATGATTACTTATACCGTAAAACACGTGCGACTACATACAAAAATAGTCGAGGCGAAATACAAGAAGTAGCTCGCTACTCCCCTGCTCTATCAGAACGTGTATTGCAAAAATTACAACATAAAAATTATATCAATGATGAGAATTTTTCGCGCTGGTGGGTCGAAAACCGTAATCAAACCAAAGGCACTTCCCTACGCAAACTCTCGGCTGAGCTAAGGGCAAAAGGGGTGGATACTGAGATTATCAATCAGGCTATTGCGCACTCAGGTCGAAGCAACAGCGCGGAGCTTGAAAAGATTATCGCCAAAAAGCGCAACAAGTACCCAGATGATCAAAAACTTATGCAGTATTTGGCACGCCAGGGTTTCGAGTATGACGATATTAAATTAGCACTTTTCGGTTGAGACTGATTCGGGCGCGGTTTTGGTTTTGCGAAACGGATTGATGTACGCTTTTGGCGTGGTGGCGAGAGTGTGTTCTGGTGCTTTTACCTGGGAGTGAACAACAACTGAATCGTTGTTGATTTCTATGATTTGTGAACGGTGAACCACAAGCTCGGTATCTGTAAAACCGTGCAGTAACGGCCGGCGAACTACCAGTTGCTGGACTGTGAATGAGCCCACATCTACGGTGAAATCAGCGATTTTGCCAATTTTTGTACTCTTTTCGTCAACTACCTTCATTCCAGTAAGATGAAAGTTAAGATTAATTACCTCATCAAGTTTTAGCACATCACCAAATGCTACAATATCATCAATTGAGTCAATGATTAGTCCTATATCGCTTAATTCTCGACTGTCGATGATTCGTAGAAAATTTTGCTTAGTGTGATCTAGCAGAACCCCATCTACAAGATAAGCGATGATGCTTAGGCTTGCTGGATCGACTACAGGTTTTTTAGTCCGAGCGATTTCGCTGCCTGTTTGCAAACTCATCACTGGTATATCGAGTAGTTTGGATGCAACTAATAACATAGCTGTAGTATATCGCTTTTGGTTAGCTTACTCAACGAATGGGTTCTTTCGTGGATAGGGAAATTCGAGGACAGACTCTGTATCAGAACTTGGGCGTAATGTTTCAAGCCGATCCATTGTTTGCTTATTGAAGGCGCCGCTTGATGGTTGCTTTTGAGTTAAAGGGTTGGTTGATGATGCAATCGAGTTGCTGAGTAGGAAAATAAGAATAGCTAGTCCTCCCAGCACAAAAACACTAAACATAATAATGTGATAGCGCCGAAGCAAGTGACCGATAGGAGCAGTAATGCTAGAAAGGGAAGATGTTTTCATTAGCGTATATATACCTCAATAACAAATGAATCACTATCAATGTAGCCGGGTGGAGCATTTTCGTCGGAGCTCTGATGAAGTGAAACAGTTTCGATTTGCATTTTTGTATTGTTTTGTTCAATGCCATGTATGAAATGCAGTAAAGCTTCGTGCGAAACCGGATTATGAACACTGATGCTAACTTTGGTAGACTTTAGTCCGCCTACTATTGTATAAGGAACTGCTTGCTGAGAACTTGTACCGGGAGTAGGCGATGTGCTGCCAGTAGATGTCTTTCCAGTAGCGCTAAAGTCATACTCTAAAATTGTTATACCGGATTTTCGGGCAAGTGTCTTGATGTCAGCGATAATACGATCTTGGTATTCGTAACTTTTTGACTCAGCCACTATTTGCTCAGCTCGCTTGACCGCTGATAAATGATTATCGTAGTCAAGTGAAAGGTGCTGAAGATTTGATAGTTCATCGTCACTCATATCACCTTCCTGGACCGATTGATTCACATCAATGGCGTAGGAGTCAATTGTACGCAGACCAACCCAGGCAGCAGCAATCATAGCCAAGCAAGCTGCTACCAGACATATCGCAAGAACAAGTCGTAACCGAGAAGCACTCTTTATTATTGGATTGCTCACTTTAGTAACTCCTCTTTATTTAGCACTAGATCGATAGTAATGCTATATTTGTAGGGGTCTTCAGATTCGGGTTCATATAAAATGTTGCTGTAACGAACATCTTTGAAGAACTTTGATTGACTAATATTTTTTTTAAGCTCTGTGGCTGCGTCCTCTGTTCGTGCCTTGGCCGTAAGAGTAAAAGGTTTATCGAATGCTGCCGCATCAAGACTAAGATCGGCAAGAATTACGTCCTTAGGTATGGCTGAACTAATTCGTAAAATTATAGTTGAGTAGTTGATCTGCTTGTCGAGAATTTGTTTTGCTATAGAGAGGTTTTGTTGGAAGGTAGCGATTTCCTTACTGCGCGAAGACATCGTTTGTACTTGTGCATCGTTGTCAGCTTTCTTTTTGACAGCTAAGTCTTTAGTTGTTGAGAGTGTAAGGTAAACAAATCCGAATATTCCGAAAATTACGACGAGTGTCAAACCAAACAGCATGAGGTAACGTACTAATAGTGAATTGGCTCGACCGGCACGGATTTCACGCTTCTCTTCATCAGGTAAAAGATTGATCATTTCCAAATATCCTTGTATTTAACATTGGCAAGTCCAGCCACAGTGATGTAGCGAGGTCGAAATTGTTTGCTTGGCTGCTTAAGGTCTCCGAAATCAAGTCGCTGCCACGGACTAGCTACGCGTGCTGGCATAATTAGTTCATTTGTAAAATAATCTCCGATGCCTGGAACATTGCTGCCGGCGCCAACAATTAGAACTTGTTCGATTTTCACTGATCCACTAATGCGCTCGTTGTAATAGCGGATAACCTTACGAATCTCTGCGGTTATTCGGTCGAGGCTTGGCTTTAGGGCAGCCCGGATTTTTGTTTGCTTCGGGCTGAGATTGAGACCATGTAGAACTTTAAGCTGATGGGCATTGTCGAGCGCAATATTAAGTTTTTTAGCAATATCGAGCGTAAAGCTGTTGCCGCCAACAGAGAGTCCACCAGTGACACGAATCGCACGCTTATCGAGTACGGCAATATCAGTAAAAGCCTGGCCAATATCAACTATTAATGTTGTCAATTCTGCGTCCTCGGTTTGTTCGAGCAGTCGCGCGACAGCGTTAATATTGGGTTCAATCATAATCGGCCGAAGACCAGCTGATTTGGCCGCCATCATTGTGCTGTCAACAATGCTGCGCGGTACAGCAGACATAATAACGTAAATATTTTCTTTATCACGTTCCATTACTTCATAATCAACATATAGAGCATTCATTGGAATCGGAATATACTGACTAACTTCTACTTCTACAGCGTTTTCTAGGTTTCGTTCTTCTTTTATTGGTAGTGAAAAGGTACGGGAAAATGTACGACTGGTCGGGATACCGATAACAACGTGATTGCTTGGAAGGTTGCCAACGACATTCTCTTTTAGAAGCGTGGCAATATTGTCGGATAGGTATGTAATATCTTTGTCTGCATTATCGAATGCTTCTTGCATTTTTACCGGGTCAAGATCGATCGATCCGTAGCCTTGTACTTGTGATTTGCTCGGATTTATAGACATGATTTTTAAACCAGTCTGACTGATATCGAGTCCTAAACTTGGTTTATCTTTAAAAAATAACTTTACTGACATATGTGCCCACTTGCTAGACTACAGTTAGTATAGCACAATGCTTATGATAATTACTTAATGTTCTGAGAGAGACCGGCGATTGGCTGCATGACGCTGGCTGCAATGAGGCCCACCATACCGCCCATGAATACGATCATGATAGGTTCAATAATAGAGGTTAGACCATCGATTGCAACATCTACTTCTTCTTCATAGTAGTCGGCTACCTTAATGAGAACGGTGTCGGTTTGACCAGTTTCTTCGCCGACTGCCAGCATCTGAGAAACAATAGGCGGAAATAAACCATCGCGTTCAATAACCGACGATAAGGTCGCGCCGTTTTTAACTTCCCTAGCAGCGTTGATGAGTGATTCCTCGAATACAACATTGCCAACAGCGTGTGCAGTGACATCAAGCGCTTCAAGGACTGCTACACCGGCACCCATGAGAGCCGAGAAGGTGCGTGCAAAGCGCGCAACCGCCACTTTAACAACAATTTTTTTAATGGCCGGTATTTTTAGGACGAGGCGATGAAACTGAGCACGTCCGTTAGGAGTTTTGATATAACGGAAAACGCCAAACAGCCCACCAAAAAAAACAGGTATCAGTATATACCAAAATGAGGTCATAAATCCACTAATTGCAAGCATAGTTGTGGTAAGAACTGGAAGTTTCGCATCTGGACCGCCAAGATCTTGGACAATTTTTCCAATCTGCGGTATCACAAACAGCATTAATCCAAAAAATGCACCGATTGTAATGACAATTAAAACTGTTGGATAGGTCATGGCACTTTTGATTTTTTTACGCATAGTAGCAGCCTTTTCTTGTTGGAGGGCTAGGCGTTTTAGAATCTCATCTAAAATACCTGCAGCTTCGCCAGCACGTACCATATTGACGTAGACATCATTGAAAACTTTAGGATGTTTTTCGAGAGCATCACCGAGAGCAGTGCCACCTTGAACATCGGCAAACACGTTGGTTATAATTTTGCGTAGTGCAGGACTGTCAGAATGGTCTTGTAGTGATCCAAGTGCGCGTAACAATGGTACACCGGCGCTTACCATGGCACTAAGCTGACGAGTAAACATTACTAGATCATCGGACTTTATTTTTCCTTGACCTAATGAAAATGAGCCGAAACCTTTCTTTTGGCTTGCTATAAAATCTTTGACGCTTAGGGGGCGCATACCCTTGCTCGATAAACTTGAAATTGCACCAGCTTTGTCGATAGCTTCAATAAAGCCTTCGTGTGTTTTTCCGGCGTTATCAAGTGCAATGTACTTAAACTGTGGCATATAACTACTCTCTTGTTACCCTTAGCACTTCTTCTATCGTCGTATTACCGCGGAGAGCCTTAATTAAACCATCTGACTGCATTGTCACCATACCTTCGCTAACAGCTTGCTCCTGAATTTCTGCACTTGTAGCATTACTCATAATTAATTTCTGAACTGGGATAGTATTTCCAAGTACCTCATATATGCCAACCCGTCCTTTATAGCCAGTGTTGCTACATTCCTTGCATCCTTCTAGATGAGCCTTCCAGAGTCGTACAATAGCTACATCTGAGGTGCCTAGCGGGGTGCTACCGCCAACCTCCTGTTCAACTGCTTGTTGTTCTAGAGTGTGAATTTTTGCGAATGTCTCCCCTTTTTTTAAATTGAACAGACGAACTACTTCGTCAATATCTTCCTGAGTCGGCTTATGCTCCTCGCGACAGTTCATGCAGAGACGTCGAACCAGGCGCTGACCTACTACAGCCTTAACGGTACTAGCGATCAAAAAAGGCTCAATTCCCATGTCGAGTAAACGCGGTAAACATGTGGCAGCATTGTTTGTGTGTAGGGTACTGAATACCAAATGTCCTGTTAGCGCAGCCTGCACACCTAAGTTGGCTGTTTCGCCATCTCGAATCTCACCGACCATAATAATGTTTGGATCTTGACGCAGCAAGGCGCGTAGCCCGTTGGCAAATGTCATACCGGCTTTGGAATTTGTCTGAGTTTGATTAACCCCGGGAATTTTATATTCAACCGGGTCTTCGATGGTCGAAATGTTGACATTTGGCGTATTTAGCATAGTTAAAACACTAAACAGGCTAGTTGATTTCCCGCTTCCAGTTGGTCCTGTCACTAGGATCATACCATTTGGCTCGATAATTGCATCGTTGATGACCTTAAGAGAGTGACCCCAGTAGCCAAGATCTTTTAGTGTGATTGCTTTATTAGTTTCGTCTAAGATACGCATGACAATTTTTTCACCATCTGTAATAGGGAGGGTACTGACGCGTAGAGCATATTGTTTACCGCCAACTTTTATTTTGAAGCGTCCATCTTGCGGAACACGACGCTCATCGATTTTCAAGTTTGATAGAATTTTTACTCGGCTAACAAGAGCAGCCAAAACATTGCGCGGTAATCGGTTTACTTCTTTGAGCACACCGTCGATACGATAGCGAACTTGTACGTATTCTTCGCGTGGTTCGATGTGAATATCGCTGGCGCTGGAGCGAACAGCGTATTCAAGCAACAAGTTGACAGTTTGCGCAATTGGTGAATCCTCCGCCAGATCAGCTTCGGATACTTGCTGAGTGCTCGTATCATCTTCGCGCTGAACATCGATGACTTCATTGAGCTCCTCGTTAACATCACCGCGGTATGCCTCTAGACAGGAAAGAATATTTGTCCGAGTAGCAACGTAGAGAACAGAGTCGTGGCCGATTTCCTTTTCGATAAAACTGATAGCTTGAATGTCATCTGGATCGTCCATTGCCAAGTGGACCTTGCCACCCTCGTCGACCTTGAAGACTACCGCATTGTACTGTCGGGCAATCCTTTCAGGAATACGATTTAACACCTCGCTTGGAATATCTTCAGGTATCACTTCAATAAATTGAAATCCCGAATAGTGCGCATAGAGCTTAGTAAGGGCAACTTCATCAAGTAGTTTCTGCTCGATTACAATGTCCTGCAGTGGCCTGTTATCACGAACAGCCTCTTCTACAAGAGGCTGGACTTGCTCCTCGGTCGCTGTACCACCTTCAATGAGCAACTTTCGAAGTGTTTCATTTGCAATGCGCATATTGCTAGTGGTTATTGTACGCTAAAGCCAGGGATTAGGCTAGTAAATGGAGACATGGTGGGCGCGGTTTCGACTACGTGTTGTTGATAGTAGCTAGCGGGACAAGTAATGGTTTAGTATACTACATCGAGATGAATATCAAGATTAACTCACTTAGTGCCATGTTGGTGTTTGGTGAAAAATTAGGACATAAAATTAGAGGGGGCGAGGTTATTGAGCTCGTCGGTGATGTTGGAGCGGGTAAAACCACGCTAACCAAAGGGATTGCACGGGGACTTAATATCGATGACGATATCCAAAGTCCGACATTTACGATTGCGCGTGTTTATGAAGCGCGCAATAATCTGAGATTGCATCATTATGATTTTTATCGTTTGAGTGAGCCAGGTATTATGGCAGACGAGCTAGCTGAGGTTTTAGCTGATCCGCAGGCTGTAGTAGTAATAGAGTGGGCTGCAATTATAGGCGGTGTTCTACCGGATGACCGATTGACGATCGAAATAATTGCCGACAATGAAGACAGTAGAAAACTAGTAGTAATGGGTAGTGGTGAGCGATCTGCCAAACTAGTGAAGGCACTGGCATGATTATTCTTCTTAATACATCCGGCCCAACCTGTGCCCTGACACTTGTTGATGGAGATGCAATGTACGAACATGAATGGGAAGCTGGGCGTGATTTAGCGCGTGGTCTACTCGATTTTCTGCGAAATTCTCTGGCTCAACATCACATAGGCTTTCATGACATATCTGCTCTAGGTGTGTTTGAAGGGCCTGGAAGTTTTACCGGGTTGAGAATAGGATTAACTGTAATAAATACATTGGCTGATAGTTTAAAGCTACCCATAGTCGGGGCTCGAGGTGTTAACTGGAAGAAAAATGCGTGTAGTCGGTTGAATGGTGGACAAAACGATGTAATTGTTATACCGTTTTATGGAAGCGCAGCAAACACATCATTACCTAAAAAATAGTATAGCTTAAGCTTATATCGCTTGGCTTTTTGAATAGTGTTAGAATAATAACCATGAACAATAGTCGGCGCGGGTTTACAATTGTTGAGCTTCTCATCGTTATCGCTGTCATAGCGATCCTTTCTGGGCTAACGATGTTTGCCTATGCCGATACACAAAAGCGTTCGCGTGATTCACAACGGCGACAAGACATAAAGATAATTGCTAATGCACTCGAGCTTTACTATTCGGATAATGGCGAATATCCGCGAATCACCAACTCAGGCGCACCTGCTGTCTTGAATAGTACCTGGAGTGCCTCAAATCATGTTAGTTGGACTCAAGCTAATACAAATGTTGATGGTACCTGGAAGAGTATTGGGGCAGCGCTTGTCCCAAAGTACCTTGCATCGCTGCCCGTTGATCCAATAAACAATGCGTCACCAGCTTATCCGAGCGTTAACCCTGGAGGTTTTAGTTATATATACACTACGGGGGCATACTGTGGAGTTGCGAGCGGTCAAATGTATATCCTTGCCTTTCGATTAGAGGCCTCGGTGCAAGAGGATGACTACTCTGGTAGCTGCTCAACAAGTCCAATTGGCTCATATGCTAACGCAAGCGAACAACGTGTTCGGCGGTAAAATTTATTGCAAAAATTACCTTTAAACCATTCTCAATTACAATTAAACGCGTTACAATAAAAGTAGTCGATTTTTTGAGACTATTGATATTACATTTTATGCATCAACCGCATGTCTTTGATACACAAGGGTTACGGGGAATACGTAACGAGGCATGTTGTAAGAAAGGAACATCATGTTAGAGGGATTAATTGCCGCTGTTGTCGGACTTGTATTAGGAGTGGGCGGGAAAGCCGCCTACGACACGCAGAAAAGAACAGCTAATAAAAACAAGGCAGAAAACGAGCTTGCGAATGCCGAAAAAAAGGCTAACGCATTAATTCAAAAAGCTAAAGATGAAGCTGATGAGTTAGAACGCGAGCGGCGCCGAGAACTAAAAAGGGTGGAAGATCGTCTGCTAGAACGTGAAAACAATCTTGATAAAAAGCTCGATGAACTAGATAAACGAGCAGAGAAACTTCGTTCATCAGAGGATGAAGTCGAAAAGTTAAAAGACGATGTCCGCGAGATTCGCACTAAGCAACAAGAAAAGCTCGAAAAAATTGCTTCACTCAAGAAAAAAGATGCTGCTGAAAAATTAATGCAAATGACAGAGCGAGACATCAAAAATGACCTGACCGGTTTGATTGCGAAACTACAAAAAGAAGTGACTGATGACGCGGAAGAAAAGGCTCAGCTTATTTTATTGTCATCGATGGAACGTATGAGTTCAGAAGTTACGGCAGAACGTACAGTAACGGCTGTTAAATTGACAGACGATGAAATGAAAGGCCGAATTATTGGAAAAGAAGGCCGCAATATTCAAGCGATGCAACGTGCGACCGGTGTGGATTTTCTTGTTGATGATACGCCCGGCATGGTAGTGCTTTCAAGTTTTGATCCGATTCGTCGTCAAGTAGCACGTATGGGGCTTGAAATGTTGATGAAGGATGGCAGGATTCACCCAGGTCGAATAGAGGAAGTGTTTGCGAAGGCAGAACAGCAGATTGAAAAAGAAGTTGTCCGTTCGGGTGAAGATGCTGCGCGCGAAGTAGGGGTTGTCGGTATTCCGAAGGAAATGCTTCGTTTGCTTGGTGAGCTAAAATTCCGTACCAGTTATGGCCAAAATGTTCTCATGCACAGCACCGAGATGGCTCACATTGCCGGTATGATTGCCGAAGAAATCGGCGCTGATGTTCGAACAGTAAAGACTGCTACTTTACTGCATGATGTTGGTAAAGCAGTGACTCATAAGGTTGAAGGCAAACACCACCACATTGGTGCAGAATTAGCTCGTAAAAATGGCATGAAGGAAGAAGTGGTGCATGCAATCGAGGCACACCATGATGACATCGAAGCAACAACTCCTGAGGCATTGGTTGTACGAGTAGTCGATGCTGTGTCGGCAGCCCGCCCAGGTGCTCGCAACATTTCAGCTGAGAATTTTGCTGAACGTATGCGTGATCTTGAAAACATTGCGGTTAGCTTTAAAGGTGTCGATAAAGCGTACGCAATCTCAGCAGGGCGTGAAGTTCGTGTAATTGTGCGGCCCGAGTCAGTTGATGATCTGAGTTCAATAAAATTAGCGCGGGATATTGCAAATAAAATTGAGAGCACAATGCAATACCCAGGTACCATTAAGGTTAATGCTATTCGCGAGACGCGGGCGATTGAATACGCTAAATAGGACTAAGTCGTGCTGCTTCCTTGGCGTTTATTTCATCTATTGCTAAACAAACGTGCGTCAAGCGCGAATGTGTTAGTGGAAAATACCTCAGGCGAATTACTAGTACTAAAAGCAAACTACAAGCCATACTGGTCGTTGCCAGGGGGGTGGATTGATAAAAACGAGACACCACGACAGGCCGCTGTACGTGAGCTTCTCGAGGAGACGGGTATAGTCGTGAGTGAAGATGAGCTAGAGCTAAGGTATGTCATAGATCGTATTAGTCCGCGGGCGAACTCATATCTATTTGTCTTTCGATTGCGAACTGCTCTGACGCAGGATGTCGCTATTACTTTGCAAAGTAAAGAGATCGAAAATTATGATTGGGTCACGAAAGTCGACATTACTTCAAAAAAAAGTGGACGCCACTATAATCAGGCGCCCAAAAACTGGGCTAGTGATGCACCTTTATTCTATATTGAGCACGTGATAGAATAGAAGTACAGCTAATAAGGAGGTGTGTATGGCCGACTTAAGTGAATCTTCAATTCATCACATTGTGCACGATGAGCTCAAAGAGCTTTCTAAGGAAATGTCTAAACTACACGATATGCTTCATCGTGTAGAAACTCGGTTCAATGAACTACACAGCATGCAAAACGAATTGCATAGTGCGGTTAATGAAATCAGTAAGGTGATGTATCAAACTCAAGATATTCCAACTAGCAATCGATTACTTGAGCGTTTGCAATCTGCGGTTACTGATTTACAACAACGCTTACAAAGTATTGAGCATCATGCTGGTTTCACAGCAGGATACCTATCGAGCCAAATGAAGGATCGTGAAGAGCGCGGACTTAGTGCTTACTAAGAATCATTAACTTTTCTAAATTTCTGATCTATCTTTTGACTGAATGACAACTTCACCGATCGGTTTAGCGGTAATGACGATACGGCCATCGGCAGCTCCACCAAGCGTGCAAGAATATAGTGTTAGCTTAGGAGTTGTTGAGGTGGCTTCGATTTCGGTTTGAGTTGGTTTTACATGTATGATTGCATCGACTTTGTAGCCGTAGCGTTTTCCTTGATAATCGGTAATAATATCATCACCAACCACTAATTTATCAATGTGATAAAACGGAGATTTTTGCCAAGTTGCGAGTGGAGTTGGCTGAATTTCAAAACGGTGAGCTGCCAAAATAAAGTTACCTCCTTTTTTGGGGCTACCTCTATCTGAATGTCGCCACCAGGCTCCACTGTTTAAGGACGATTCATTTTGACTATAGGGAATATCAACCCCAATTTTAGGAATGATTACTCGATCTTGTCCAATTTGTGGACTGGGTAGATTAGCTGGATCGAGCTTTTTTGACGCCACGTAGGGCATGATTATTGGAGCGCTAACCAGGGCGAGTAGATAAAGTCCGGCACCCATAAATAAAAGCGCTACTAGACTAAATAGTGTAGTGCGAAATTTGTTTCGTGGTTTTTTATTAATTCTCAGCATAAGCAATAACATGGTTTAATATATCATTTTGCACCGCTGTTCGCAAATAGTTCAAAAACCTTACCAGATTATGCGGTTAGGCAGCTTGAAAGCCTTAGCTAAAAGATATTGAGCACCAAACCAACAAAGCGTCATTACTGCGCAAAAAACGCCTATCACTTGTACCATTGATTGCGTTAGTCCTAGGGTGTTTGAAACAGGTATCAATAGTAACCCAAGAGGCAGGAGGGCTGCAACTATTTTCACAAACCATGTTACGCGCTCAATTAAGCTCTTTTGTTTCTGCAGACTGAGTGGAGTTTTATGGGGCAAGTGAGACACAACTACTGCTGCGCCCTTATGTGAAAGTTTTTGACCAGTTTTCCCAACGCCGCGAGGTGCGAGATATATAGCAAAAACGCAGGCTCCGAGGGCAAATATTACTGCTCCGATAGCTACGGCGATATCAAAAACGCCAGGCGTTGCTGTTGTAGGGGTAGTTGGTAGTTGCGATGTGGGTTCACTCGGTAAAAAAACTCTTGAAAGTAGGTCGCTCGTAATAATTAGAGGTAGTACCAATGTCACAATTGTCCATAGCCATTGGATTAGAAGCGAGCCATATCCTAACGCGCCAAGAGCATTTACAAAACGATATTTCATAGGATTATCATAGCACGTTGTGATGTATCAAAGACACGACACGAGATTTATTGTATATCTTTAACAAGCTTGATCGGATTCGCGCTTGAGATTTAGAGCGTTTTAATATCACCAGAGACAAGGACATACGTTGTCATTTGGTTATAAAGCGCTCTATTGATTTTGCTAGGAGGTTTTCAAATCTGTTAAATCCGTGTGAAGCACCGTCTACCACGGCTATCTCGGTGCTAGTATTTTTGATGGCATTAACACGCTCCAGCCACTTGTCTATAGTGCCGTCAATCTGTGTAATGCCGATATCCTCTGTACCGTAAACTATAAGTATTGGTAATTCAACCTTACCAAGCAGTGAACCGCCATCACGCTCACCGTAAATGTCCGCAGAGCTACCAGCTTCACAGATAGTAGGATAGGTTTGTGCTGAAATTGGTGTTTTATCGAGCCAGCACTGAGCATCTACGAGTTCTTCTCCTTTGCCCTCCGACAAGAGTTGTTTTGCTTTGGCTAAGTACTCAGTGTGCTTTGGCTCTGTGTTTGCCCAACCTGTCATGTCAGTCGGTGCTAATAAGATACCTTTCTTTACCCCGTCAACATTTTCATTGAGTATAAAGTTAACAACTTTAGTGCACCCTAGAGAATGTCCTTGTAGTATAAACCGTGTTTTACCGAGTGACTTCAGGTAGTCGATTGCTCCACGGATATCGTGGGCACTCTCTTCAAAAAGTTCAAAACAACTACCACCGTGCTTCCAGCCATCACCTTGTCGAAAATCGCTAATGATACCCCGACCACGACTGTCTATAGTGAAGAGTGATATGTCGTGCTTAGCGTACATTGCTCGTAGATTATCAAGAAAATAGTTCTCGTAGCCGTTGCCTGACATACCGTGGATATGCACAACGGCAATATCACTTGCCTCATTATTGAGCCAGCCTTGTAATTCAACATCATCAGACGCTGTAAAGCGGACGAAATCAACCATGGCACTGACCGTACTTCTCTGCAATAGTAACAATAATCATAACTTTATTCTACTTTCCCTTTCAGGTGCAATCGTTATCGGATCGCCTAGCTTGAAGTATTGTTGGTCTCCGTTCTCGATTGGGCTGTATCGATAGAGTATCATGCACACATTATATAGCAATATTTGTCGATTGTGAGTTACGGTGCTAGTGTAAAAGTATGAGTAGCGCTCTAGAGAATCGTAAAAAAGTAATTATTGTAATCGCGGCAATAGTAATTGTGACTGGATTGGTTGGTACGGCCGTTGTGATTAACAACACCCCACGTCGTCACTCCATGAAGAACACAGAATTTGGAATAGTCTATGCCCCAGATGCTGTGATGTCTATTACTAATCATGGTGGCTTGTGCGCTTCTCCAGGTTGTGTACATGAAACCTATAACATCTATGACGATGGAGAGTTCGATGACCATAAAAAATTAAGTCGTACCGAAATCTCAAGGTTGAAGCAAATAATAGACTCGACCAATTTTAAGCAGTATGCTAGAAAGTCCGACCCAAATTGCCAATCTATTATGGATGGAATAGATTTAGTTCTATTGTTTCCGCAGAAACATGGAAGCGAAACATTCTATCCTTGCACGCTCGACATCGCTAGAGACGACGAAACATTTATTTACATAGACCAGCTGCTCAAGTCGCGCGGATTCCGTTCATCCATCTTTAATGTATGGTAAATGTTTTGCTCGAAAAGGTAAGGTTGATTCAATAATAAGCAATAGGACACTAAGTGGGCATGATTGGAACGTATTATTTAGAGTCTGTAAAACCGCTGGCCATTCCTTTAGGTAAGTCTACCGACTAATATGAGCGTTAAGCCCAAACAAGCTATTCCAACTGCATACAACTTTTTTCTCTTGTCCTCTTTCTCGTCTAAGATGTAAATACCAAATAAAACTATCAAAGCAACACTCATACCGCTCACGTAGTTTGTGACTGCAAGCGAGCCATATAACAAAGCATACGTGTAAGTGTAAGCACTCAGTGTTCTCGTAGAGATTAGCCAGTAAATCTTTCTGTCCTTGATATGAGCTATCTGATCTCTGACTTTAACTTTCTTTATCGCTACCAAACTCCATAGGAGTACGGTACCTATCAGTGCAAAAGTAAAGAAGTAGCTCTCAAAGTCTAATTGTCGTAAGTTATACTTCTCAAGGACAGCGTGAAAACTAAACCATAACATAGCAAACAGGCTTATGAGAATTGATTTGCTTTTCCACCTTTTTTCCTTATGTAGATTTAGCATCAAAATACTAATCAAGATAACAAACCCTCCTACTAATTGTAGTGGTGTTGGTAGCTCTCCTAAAATAAGAAACCCGAGTATAGTCGTCATTAGTAAACGGAGATTGTACAGGATTGTGAACATAGAAGCATCTAGGTTAGATAGTGCCCATACGTTTGTAATCATTAGACCAGCTAACATAAAACCTCCTAAAACGAGAAAGAACCACTCTTGTGAGCTATGTGAGAAGCTTACTTTTCCAAGTGCCAAAAAAATAAGAGACGGTATAAAAATGCCAGTCTGCATCAAAGCCGACATTAGAGTTTTGTTTAGGTTGCCAAGAGCACTTTTACGCAATAATAGCGTATAGCTAACGATGCCAACCAAGTGCCCAATAAGTAAAAGAACCCATACCATAGAGCTTATTATCTCATATTTTACTCTGTAACGGGGTATAATAAAAAATGCAAAAAAAGAAAAAGAGACACTCTAGGGTGTCTCTTTTTCTTTTGGTCGACGTACTGACCCGTTAAACGAACCTGTACTTGATACCCTCCATAGCTTACTCTTAAACTTCACTGGTATCCAGAACAGACTAAGGTCACTCAACCTAATACTTGAAGACTTACAAGCTAAGCCGACTACAGACTTACAGTTCTTGTTATAATTAGAGTAGATGAAAGATGTTAATTTACCTGACCTAAGCAAAGTTAGAAGCTCCGATGACAAAAGAGAGCTACCTCCTCAGGCGTCGGCTGAAGATACGTCAAACTGGGACAACAGAGCAATTGCATTACCAGACCCTAAGCGATCATCTGCACAATTTATTATGAGTGAAGATTTGAATGTAGTCGCTATCCAACCAATCGAGAATCCATACCTCGAACAAGAGCGTCTTAAATCTGTTAAACACAAGAAATAAGCAAGTTACGAGATATACGAGAAAGTTGTTGAACCCAGCAATAAGAATCCAATCCAACCGTTATATACTTATTCCGCCGAATAATTATTTGATTTATTTTGCTTATGATTGTGAATGTAAATCACATATGATATTGTAATGTCATGTTAGAAGTTAAATCGCATTGGTTAGGCGGCGAAGACGCAAATAAAAGAGCAAAGGGCAGACTTGCAGAACAAGCAAGAGAGCTTGAAGGGCTATCGGCCTCTACGGGGATGACTGTAGATGATTTTGCCATGATAACCTTTGGCACACTCATGGGTTCTAATGTCAACGAAGCAATAGCAGTTGACCTTTCGTCCTATGATGCAATCAAAAGAGTACGTTTTGCGAAGGAATTTAGTCGTCTTTTTGATGCAGTACATGGTACACAAGGTCCAACACCCAACTTTAATATGAGCTGCCTCTTTGGTGCGCTTGATGAGCCGTATGAAGATGGATTCACTCAGCCACGTGATGTACTAGTCCGCACTGCGAAAAAAGCATATGAAGGCTTTGTCGGGACATCCGTAGCAGTGCAAGACACGGACAGTAATCTACACACTGGGACGGTAACGGCTATCGGTGCAACACGGAATCTTGTAGACAGACGCGATTACTATGCACAATTCTATAATGAAGCACATATGCGGGTAGACAGAGAGGGTCGTTTCATGGTGCGGGAACATCTGATTACTCTCGGTGATTTAGCGATTGACCTAGACTCTGTAATTGCCCTAGAAGCTAACTAACATATCTTCCGCTCTACGACACGTCCTAGACACTCTCCGTAGCTTCCAGACGATAAGCTGGCGGTATACTAGCGTACCTGTTAAGTTAGTTGTTTTATACAAATCCCGTTCACTCCGCGATAAAGTAAAAAGCCTAGTAATCGTGCATAAGTTTTTCACTGGAATATCGTTGTAAATAAGTCATAAACCTATTCTTTTGAATAGACCGTAGCATCTTGTTAAAACCTGTGACGGGATACAGATTGCCATGTACACTATTCCTTATGGCAAAGCCTAACGACGAATCCTCTAAAAAGAAGAAGCGTGAACGCAAGAAGCGCGTCGTAACGACTGTATCGGGTGAGGTTATTTCCGCAAAGCAATTTGAGCTTGCAGAGAAAATGAGCATATCACTTGAAGCACGTGAGTCAGTCTTTGAGAGAGATACACAGTACCCAATAGACGCACTCGCTGACTACTTTGCCAGCATACAAGAGGGTGCAAAACGAATCCTACCCAAAGAGAAGCGTCGTTATGTTATATACCTCCGCAAGTCTACTGATGACGAGGATAAACAAGTACGTTCGCTTGACGACCAGCGTGACGAGTGTATCCGATTAGCACGTGACGTACTCAAGGTCACCGTAAGAGAAGAAGATATATTTGAGGAATCAGCTTCAGCCAAGGTTTCAGGCAATCGTCCTATCTTTGACGATATATTACAGGGCTTCCGAACGGGTAAGTATCACGGTCTTATAGCGTGGTCGCCAGACCGTATTTCCCGCAACATGAAAGAAGCTGGCGAAGTGATTGAAATGATAGACCGTGAATACATACAGACGCTTTCTTTTTGCACGTACCAATTTGAAAACTCTCCGAACGGTAAGATGATGTTAGGTATTTTATTTGCTACATCGAAACAGTATTCAGACAAACTTGGCGTCGATGTGAAGCGTGGCACAGACGGAAACATTAAAGACGGTAAGTACAATGGTGTCATTAAAAAGGGTTACTATGTGGACGCCAGTACAGGCTACTTCATACCCGACGAATACAACTGGAACTTACTGCGTATGGCCGTCGATATGCGACTAAATCAGGGTAAGAGCAATCCAGAGATTGCCGACTTCTTAAACGACGCCGTATTCAGCACTCGCAAAACACAAGATGATAAGTATGCACTGTTCAAAGCAACTAAACAAAAGGTTGCCGATATATTTGAAGATTCATTTTACTGTGGTCTGTATCAGTACGGCGATAACATCGTAAACCTGACTGACATCTACAGCTTTAAGCCACTCATAACGACCGACGAATATATCATGCTCAACAGCGATATAGCCAAAGATTTCAATAAGAAAACTACCGTCAAAACCAACCGAACGCAACGACTTACTTATGGGCTACTGAACAACAAAGTTATCTGTGACTACTGTGATAATCTCATGGTATTCCAGCACCAACCTATTGTAAGAGGTAAGAATAAAGGCAAGATGCTTGTCAGCTTCTACTGTCGTGATAAGGGTCAGGGTTGCCTACGTCACAACAAGGAAGAACAGAAGAAGCAAGGTATTAAGCTAAGTAAAAGTATTCGTGCCAAGTATGTGATGGCGGGTATTGAATGGCAGCTTCGCCACTTAACTAAACAGAGCGAAGAAGCGTATCAGATGTATATAGGTAGACTTGAATCACGTATTGCTTCTCGGCGAGCAATCTTGGAACGCAAACTTAATCAAGCAAAAGAAGATAAGCGTAGTAATGATAAACAGTACACGCGATTGCTGGATTTCCAAGTCGCTGATCCAAAGGCATACGAGAAGCACCATAAGGGTCGATTAGACCACTATAAGCAGTTATCAGATTTGGCTCAAGAGAGTATTGAAGAGAATAAAGAAGTGTTGACAGAACTTAATACCGCATTACCAACCAAAAAAGAGTTCTACGAACTTACTAAATCTAAACTGTTAGACCTCCTACATGAGGACGATATAGTGGTACTAAACGCGATATGTAGCGAATTTGTTACGAACCTACGTGCTGGAAATGATTCCACCCCCGTTATAAAGCTAAATCCACCATACGATTTGATGGTGGATTTGGACAAAGTAACAATTGGTCGGGGTGAAAGGATTCGAACCTTCGACCTCACGGTCCCAAACCGCGCGCGCTAGCCAACTGCGCCACACCCCGATGTGTTTTTGACTAGCGATTATTATAGCATAATTGCTGTATGAATCTCTATGGTTGAGAACCTCTTGTTGAAAACAATCGAAGCAGTTACAATATCTGATAATGAAATCAAAAAAAATTATCTCATGGCTAGTTCAGCATGACCGTGTTTCATTAGTAGTAATCGGTGTGCTATTCTCTACCATTGTGCTCGGTAACATTACCCGTTGGTCAATATGGTTTGATGAAGCATTTAGTGCGTATCTAACACGATTTAGTTATGGCGACATCGTTTTTTTTACCAGTGTTGATGTCCATCCTCCATTGTACTATTTAGTCTTAAAGGCATGGATCAGCATTTTTGGGACTAGCGAGCTGTCGTATCGTGGCATGAGTCTGTTTTTCGCATTAATTGCATTGGGTGGTATGTATGTACTGATTCAAAAATTATTTAAAACAAAATGGTTCGCTCTTTTGGCCGTATTCTTGACTGCTTTATCCCCATTGTTTGTGCGTTTTTCAGAAGAAACCAGGATGTATACTATGGTGGCGGCCATTGTCATCTGGGCTACCTACGTGATGCTTGTTGCCATGGAAAAGAGAAAGCGTCGTTATTGGATTATCTACGGGGTATTGCTCAGTGTTGGAATGTGGACACATTATTTTACAGCGCTTCTTTGGATTGCCCATTGGGTCTGGCGCGCAATTGAACAACGAAATGGTACAGTGAAAAGGTTTTGGACTACGGAATGGATTGGTGCACATGTTCTAGCAGTTGCACTCTACTTTGCATGGATCCCGGTCGTCTTTAATCAATTTAAAGGCGTGATGAGCGGTTTTTGGATACCGCCAGTCGATCTTGCTACGCCAATTGACTACATCGCTACGCTATTATTGTATCTACAGAGTGACGAGGCAGATGGCTGGTGGGCGATTCTGTTTTGGACGATCAGTGCGGTGCTTCTGTGGGTGATTATTCGCGCCCGAAGATACATAGCCAAGGAGAGCCGTTCAGCTCATCGCTTACTGGTTGTGATGGCGATCGTGCCACCTGTTTTACTAGTACTACTATCACTACCACCACTTCGTTCTTCGTTTGTTGATCGTTATTTACTATCTGCGTCATTGTTTACAGCAGCGTTAATTGCCTATTATTTTTGCCTGCTGATTCAAAACAAGGTGCGTGGCGCTAAAGTAGCACTTAGTATGTTAATAGCTACGTTTGTTGTTGGTATTGGCTGGGTGTATTACTATGGCAATTATAACCATGTTTCCCATGTATCGATTCGCTCGAAAGACGTTTTGCAACTTATTTATGAACAGGGAAAACCCGGCGAACCAATTATTGCAGCCAATCCGTGGATCTATTACGAAGCAGCGTTTTATGATGACACAGACCACCATGTATATTTTGTCGATCTCGATAAATACAACTGGGGGTCTCTCCGAATGCTAAAAGATACGAACATTGGCAAAATTAGCAACCTAGAAAAGTTTACTGCGACCCATCGCTATGTTTGGTATTTTACCAATACTGATAAAGTCGAGCCACCGGTTGCAACTTGGAAAAAGATCAAGCAAGTCAATGCCTATGACTATATTGACAATGATGTTCGCTATCGAGCCGCGCTATTCGACACTCAGCCTACTTCGGAATAATAGCCCGCACTAGTGGCAATTTTATAACAGCCCAAACGCCAAGCACAGTCAGCGCACCAATGCTAGTATTGAGCCAAAATTGATTCTCTGGCCATATTTGTAAATTAATAGCATAAATGACTAAACCATGAACAATGTAGGCCGTGAGCGAGTGGGTTCCGATGTATTGAAGTTGTCGCCCAGTAATTTTTTGTAGCCATGGAGCGATTTTTACAAACAACAGCAGCAGCGCGCCAAACCACAAAACCGAGATTAGTAGACGCCCTAGTCCGAATTGTTGAATTGCGAAAGTCGAGTCAGCCCATGTAGTAAACCACGTAGGTAGTAGGGAAGAAAAATATACACTGACGATACTGAGATAAAGAGTCGTAATGCTTGCACCATATAGTAGGCCGTATAAAGCCCATCTAGCTACGGTGTGGCGATTATGCCAGTAATCTCGAATTGTTTCCAGGTAAAATCCTGCGAATGCAGTGAGGAAAAAGAGATACTGCCATTTTAGCAATTCACTATCGATGACAAGTCCGCAAATATAGAGAAAAGAAGTGAGCGCAAAAGCAACCGCTGCTCTGCCCTGACGTAATAACCAGACGAAGCCGATTGCTCCTAGTAAGAAGACCGCATAGAGCTTTAAGAAATGGATCCAAACCGCAGGTTCTTTCATTGTAAAAATATCAAGCAATGCTTTTTCGCCGCCATCATATTGATGCGGTGCGCCAATAATGAATACGTCGTATGGACTATGCCAGACGAGCGCAGTGTATACTATGCTCATAATCACCATCCACAGGTAGAGTATTCCAGCTCGCTTAGTTAATGTCCATGCGATGTCCTGGAATGGCTTTTTTAGCGATTTGAAACCGCGAATATAGCCAATCATAAATCCAGATATCATGATGAAGCCTTCAGCAGCTGTCATCCACAGCAGTGCCTTGCCTGTTATAAACATCCAAAGACTAGGAAACTTACCTAGGTGGTCGATGATTATAACAACAATGAAAAATCCACGTAGTAAGTCAAACGCATCGATACGCTTTGTTTTAATGGTCGGCATTCAATCTATTATACCTGCTATAATTAAAACATCATGAAAGAAGTAGCATATCCGGCTCCAGATTTCTCGCTGCTAAACAGCGATGGAGTCACCCGCACACTCAAAGATTACAAGGGCTCCTGGTTGGTGCTCTATTTTTATCCAAAAGACGATACACCAGGCTGTACTATCGAGGCTTGTAGTTTGCGTGATGCGCGCGATGATATTGTTGCTTTAGGTGCGCAAGTAGTAGGTGTTAGTATGGATAATGCAGTAAGTCATCAAAAATTTAAAGCACATCACGATCTTAATTTTGAATTGCTGAGTGATTCTAGCGGCGAGATGATTAAGTCATATGGCGCATGGGGCAAAAAAATGTTTGGCCGCGAAGGAATATTACGTAAAACGTTTATTATAAATCCTGATAGCCAGGTAGTAAAAGTATACGCCAAGGTAACTCCTCTCGGTCACGGTGAAGCGATTGTGAATGATGTAAAAGATTTACAACAAGGAAAATAATTCTAGCGTGGAAGTTTTTGTGCAACTGAGCGGGCTTGTTCGGCGAACCTATCGTCAATTATAGTTGGTGTGAATTCTCCAAAACGTTTAATTATAGCTTTCTCAATTAGCCAATCGGCTACGACTGGGTTTTTTGGTAAAAGAGATCCGTGCAGGTAGGTGCCAATCACATGTTTGTATAAAACACCTTCCGTATCGTCTTGGCCGTTGTTACCTGCACCTTTGATAAGTTTACCGAAAGGTTGAATGTTTGCTCCTAGATAAGTGAGCCCAGAGTGGTTCTCATAGCCAATGATTTCACCAAACACTGGAGAGTTCGTGACAATATTACCGATCAGTCGCTGACTACTACCGTGGGTTTCAATATCTAGTAGACCAATACCTTGGATAACTCTGTCATCCTTTGTTTTAAAAAAATTACCAAACATTTGATAGAGCCCGCAAACCATAAGCATCGGTGTGTCTTCATCGGCAAGGTTTTTTAACCTGTCTCCGATTTTCAGCAGATCGTCCTGAATTTTTGACTGGCCGCTATCTTGACCACCACCACCGACGACTATATCGATATTGTTCGGAAAGGTATCACCGACGTTGTATTCAATTAAATTAACGTCATAACCATGCCATTCGAGACGACGCTTTAGAACTAAAGTATTGCCCCAATCACCATAGATATTCATGTCACGCGGGTAAAGTTGCAGTAGTGATACTATTTTTTTACTCATAGCACCTTCTCGATTGTTGTTTGTTTAGCTAATTCTTTACGTAGCGAAAGCATTGCAGTGTAAGTGCAGTAAATTCTTTTTGGTTTTGATGAGTACTCACTTAAAAAGTAGCGTAACGCTTGTGTGAGCTTTGGTTCAACTTGATTAATTTTTATTTCGTCGTACTGTAAGCGCAAAGCCATGTCGTATGCTCTGAAGCCTGACACTGTAGCGACTCCGACTTGTCGTAAAGACCTAAAGTCGACATCCCACAGCCAGCTCATATCGCGACCATCAGCGTAGTTGTCATTAATGGCGATCATGGTTGCAGTATTGCTAGGGTCGAACGAAGCTAAGCTCAGTCGAAAACCTGAAGGGTTCTTTACTAGCACTAGTTCGACGGGCTGACCATTTACAAAGATATCTTCACCTCTTCCAAAAGCTGGTGTGACGTTTGCAAGTGTTTTTAGCATTGTTAATTCGTTGAGTTGTTTGCCGATAATCATACGTGTTAAAGCAACTGCAGCGGTTGCATTTTGGACATTATACATACCTTTTAGTTGCAACGAAATATTGTGCGTTCTGCCGCTATAGCTGATTACAGCATCCTGGTTGTCAAGCTTTTCGAGACATGTATCGTCAATCATGGGACGGCTCTTTTGTGCAAGCGGCCTTTTTGTGTCTTTTTGATGAAGATATTCGTCAGAAGGAAACAGATCAGCAAGCTTCTGGCTAACGCCATATGTTTTTAATGATGCTTGTAGACCCTCTATAAATGATGTACTACTTAGTCGGGGATCATCACGATTTATCACGATACCATGAGTAGTTTTTTCGGCTACGTTACGAAGCATAGCAGCTGTCGCGTCGATTTCACCGAAACGATCAAGTTGATCACGGAGAACATTCAAAAATAACGAGTATCGTGGGGCTATTTCTTGTACAAATTTTACAGCATAAGCCTCATCAAGTTCCAATACGGCAATGTCGTGAGGCAAATGTCCGGTATGATCTACTGCTCCAACCAAAGCTGCTACAATGCCTCTGGTGAAATTACTGCCAGTTCGATTGGTAAAAACCTGCATTCCCTGAGACTCAAGTAGCTCGACTACCATTTTTGTGGTTGTTGTTTTACCATTTGTACCAGATATTAATACGACACCATGAGGTAAATTACTGAGTGAACGCTTCATGAAATGGGGGTCAATCCTTTCAATGACGAGTCCAGGCAAAGCTGAGCCGCCTCCGTACAACTGAGTTGCCTTTTGTAGGGATTTCCCGAACAGAGTGATTGCTTTTTGCTTCATGATCTCATTATAACCTGTTTCTGGTTCACCATAGCTGTCGCAACTGATTATCCTGTAGTACAATATGCTTATGCTGTTTGTCAGTCTGATGTCGTGGTGGTACGGCGCTGGTATTGCGCTAGTCATTAGAAAGATTCGCTCTTGGCTTGCGAGTATGTACGATTATTTTTCGATTGATTTACTTTTGCGAACGCTGTTTGCTCCATTTCGTCAAATATCAGCCGGCCGAGTGAATGGACCTATTGGCATACAAATGCGAGCTTTTTTTGATCGTGCATTTTCGCGTATGATCGGCGGATTTATTCGTAGCATGATGATTATATTTGGAATTGTAGCACTGTTATTAACGGTAATGGCAGGTGTGCTTTATTTGGTTATGTGGATCGTGATGCCACTACTAACTATCGCAGGGCTGATTCTTGCTCTAACAGGATATTTACCATGGAACAATTAGTGACTGATTTTTCGAGTCAGCGTAGTGCCAAGGCACGGTTTGGGTATCATTTACGCGGAAGGGTACAACCGGTACTTGTCGGTCTAGCGGGTATTTTAGTTGTACTTGGGCTAGTCATGCTGTATGGTAATGTATCGTTTGGTTGGTTGGTCGCGTCATTGGCAGCGATTCCGTTTATGGTGCGGCGTTGGTATGTAGGTGAACTTCATCATTTACCATCGGCTAAAAAAAATTCAGTTGACTCGATCTTGTCTGGTGATATCTTAGGCCAACTACCATCGAGCCCTAGTTTGCTGGATGTGGTCAAAGCAACCAGTAATGTGTCGAGCGGACTGTTTATGGGTATTCGCTTTGGTTTAGGACCACGGCTACTTCACGATATCGCTAGTAGTAGTCCTAGTGATATGGGAGTTTTTTGGCAGCATGCCGAAACAATTCGTCGCGAAGCAGGTGTACCGCACTATACAGGGAGTGTATTGGTGGCGGCAATCGTTCGCAATTTTCCTGATTATGAGCAACTGATTGCTCAAATCCACCTTGACTATAATGATCTAATTGCGGGAATACGTTGGCAACAGCATATAAGAGAATTGATCGACCAACATCGTATGCCGCGTAGGACCGGAGGGATTGCGCGCGACTGGTCGTTTGGTTATATTCCACTTCTGACTCGCTTTGGACAAAATATTAGTCGTGGAAGCGGTATCCTAACAGTCGATGTTAACTCACATATACAAGCGATTGATCAACTGATTCAAACTTTTGGTAGTGGCGGAAGACAGAATGCCGTATTAGTGGGTCAGCCTGGTGTTGGTAAAACTACTATTATTCACGCTTTTGCTGACCGTTTGCTCGATGCGTCAGCAAACTTGCCGTCAACTTTGAGGTTTCGCCAAGTGTTTATCTTGGATTCAAGTGCATTGATTGCAGCTGCACCTGGTAGAGGTGAACTCGAAAACCTTATTATGCAGGTACTTGGCGAAGCTTACAGTGCTCAGAATATTATTGTTTGCCTGGACAATGCACAATTATTTTTTGAAGAAGGTGTTGGCTCAGTGGATTTGTCGAACGTGCTACAGCCAATTCTTGATGCGGGACGGTTACGCGTAATCCTCTCCATGGATGAACAGCGTTTTTTGCAAATTGGGCAGCGAAATCCTGGATTAGTCAACTTACTGAATCGAATCAACGTTGCTCCAGCTGATCAAAACGAAACGATGCTGGTGCTACAAGAGCAGCTTATCTTAACTGAAATGCAACGTAAGGTTACCTATAGTTATCAAGCGCTCAAAGAAGCTTATCGTCTGAGTGAGCGCTATATTCACGAATTAGCAATGCCTGGTCGAGCGATAAAATTACTTGAGTCGGCAGCGAGTTATGCTGAAAACGGTCTTGTTACTATTAATTCGGTGCAAACTGCAATTGAAAAAACGATGGACGTAAAGGTAAGCGTAGCAAGTTCGAGCGATGATCGTGAGCGATTACTCAACATGGAGGATTTGATTCATGAGCGAATGATCAACCAAACTAGAGCAGTGCAGGTAGTGAGTGATGCTCTGCGCCGAGCTCGCACTGGTGTTAGAAATGAAAATCGTCCTATTGGCACATTCTTGTTTCTTGGCCCAACTGGTGTTGGAAAAACTGAGCTGTCTAAGGCTCTGGCAGATGTCTATTTTGGTGGTGAAGGTAAAATGGTCCGGCTCGATCTTAATGAATTTGTTAGGCCCGAGGACGTTGCTCGTTTGATTGCTGATGGTGCCGATGACCCCAATAGTTTAACTGCTCAGGTCATGAGAAAACCATTTAGTGTTGTATTGCTCGATGAAATTGAAAAGGCGGCGCCAGAAGTACTTGCTACGCTGCTGCAAATGCTTGATGAGGGAATATTACGTGATATAAAGAATCGAGAAGTTAGTTTTCGTGATGCAATAATTATCGCAACCAGTAATGCAGGGGCCGATCGAATTCGCGAATACATTGAACGTGGGTATCAGGTGAGCCAATTTGAAGAACAATTTGTAAACGAGCTGATCAGCACAAATCTATTTCGACCCGAATTCCTCAACCGTTTTGATGAGATTGTTGTCTTTACTCCTTTATCAAAGGAAGATTTGCTGAAGGTAGTAGATATTATATTGGCCGGTGTAAACAAAACACTCGAACCCCAAAAAGTGGTAGTGACAGTTGATGAGGCCGGAAAATTACTACTGGTTGAACATGGCTATGATCCACGACTTGGTGCGAGACCGATGCGTAGAGTAGTTCAAAAAGCAGTTGAAAATACAATTGCTAAGGCAATGCTTTTAGGTGAACTCGGAACAGGCGGGCAAATTGCAATTACTAAAGAACAGATCGAACAGTCGCTTGGTGCGTAGTGTAGTATAATAGCTACATGGCAAACTGGGGATCAATTTCTGACAGTGGAGATGTAGAAGACCGCCGTGGTCTAGGTGGTGGACTTGCATTTGCTGGTGGTGGTGGGATTTTAGCAATTTTACTAACACTAGGTCTTAATTATATGGGCCTTCAGGTTCCTCAGTCTACCGTTGAAGAAATTCTAGCCCAAGTCCAGTCGCTTCAATCTAAGTCAGTGGACCCAGCCGATCAACCAGTTGAATTTCGTGGCGACGATAGTTACGAAGTGTTTACGAAGAAAGTTTTAGGCTCATCAAACACAACTTGGACGAACGTGTTTTCAGAAAACACCCAAAGCTACAAACGTCCAAAACTAGTTTTGTTCCGCGGTATTACCCAGTCAAGTTGTGGTATTGCATCCAGTCAAGTTGGTCCTCATTATTGTCCGCTCGATTCTACCATATATCTCGATGAAACATTTTTTGATGAACTTAAATCTCGTTTTGGCGGCAATACAGGCGAAGTTGCTCAGGCCTATGTGATTGCTCACGAAGTTGGTCATCATGTCCAAAATCAACTTGGAGCATTTGATAATTACCAAACACAGACCCGTGAAGGTGCTATAGCGCTTGAACTTCAAGCTGATTGTTATGCAGGCATTTGGGCATTTTCTCAGTCTAAGAACGGCGTCTTTGAGAATAATGAAATTGACCAAGCTTTGTCAGCAGCAGCAGCAGTTGGCGACGATAATATTCAGGAGCGAACTGAAGGACGAGTTACGCCAGAAAATTGGACACACGGTAGTAGTGAACAACGAGTTAATGCGTTTTCAACCGGTTACAAATCTGGCAATCCTGCGCAGTGCGTAAGTTTATAAATTTTTACCAAGGTATTCTCGAACAAAATAAAGAGCCGTGATAGATGTTCCTTCGTCGATTTCTCCAGCTTTAATCATTCTTGTAATAGTAGCGAAATCGAAAAATTTACCATCATCAATAATATCACTGTCATCGGCTAGTGGTTTTTGACATGGCATTAGGTCTCGTGCAATGTAGGTAGTAACCTTTTCGGTCAATAGCCCATCATTTGTTCTTGTTACACCGAGTTTTTGCCATACACTAGCCGTAAAACCAGCCTCTTCGGCAAGTTCAGCTTTAGCAGTATCGAGTAAATCGGTGCCTGGTTTTCCGCCGCCTCCAACCATCTCCCAGTGCCATTTTTGTGCTGGATAGCTAAAGTTATGAACAAAAAATATTTCATTCTTTTCGTTCATAGCAGCGACCATGATTGAGTCGTTCGACTCCACATAGCCGTAAATACCGCTGCTTCCATCTGGTCTGACAATGGCATCTTCGTGTACACAAATCCAGGGATTTTCGTAAACGATTTTTGACGAGATGGTTTTATATGGGCTTTTCATATCAAACTATACTTCGACACCTTGACCATTTTCTAGCGCAACAAATGTTGCACCAAGTCTATTCATCACTTCAGGTAATCGAGCATAAATAGCCTGACGTGCTTCATCATTCCAGTGCCAATCATGCAAAGGAACGACGATTTCAGGTTGGGGAGACATTGCTGCTATCATTTTTGTGTACCCAACGACAGCACCCCACGGTCCTCCGCTTACTGCACCGGCGAAAATTCGCGCTCCATGATTGTTAGTTAACGTGTGACAATCACCACCAATCAAGATTTCATTAAATAGCACATAACTAGTATGCTCGGGTTGTTCAGTGACCCAAGGCGACAAGTTGGCGTGTTCTGATGTAATGAATCTGACATCATCATTATGACTTTCACTTTGAGCAGTTATACCAAAACCACCAAGTTGATTAACGGCTTGTAATGTACCATACCATTGTGCGTTTGGAGAGGCAGCATAGATAGCTCGAACGAAAGATTCATCCAAATGATCCGGGTGATTGTGAGTAATCACGACTATGTCAATATCGGTCAAGTTTTCGGGTCTCACAAGACCACTTTGCCAACTATAGTTTCCTGGATCAACCAGCGCTTTTTTACCAGCTGTTTCAACTAGCAAACACGAGTGTACTAATTTTGTAAGTTTCATTGTTCTATAATAACAAACTCGCCGAAAATGTAGTACATACCAATAATTGTATTAGTTAAGAATCGTAATTATCGCCGAAACGATGATAATGCCTACAAAATGATAGCTTCCAGTGATCAATCCAAACAACAAAGGCCTTGGCGTGTTAGGAGTGATCGCATTTGTGAATGATATCGCACCGGCATAGCCAAGACCAACAATACATCCTAGCACTACTCCATCCCATAGATTTTCTATTTTGAGCGTATAGATGAGGGTTGCGGTAGCAAGTGTTGTTATGATGGTTCCAACAAACGGTCCGATATAATAGAGCAGTGGCCACTTCTGTTTTTTTGAGCGATCAACACCGATTGCTTTGTCGTAGGCTTTTCCAAACAAAGGCGTAAACCAAAGTGCGCCGAGTATAAAATAGGCGAGAACAGCAGTAGTTACTGCGACTATGTTAAATTGGTCGGTAATGGCAAACATTATATCTCCTTCTTGGCGCTTCTCTGGCGCATTGCTTTAAGTTGTTTAATCGAAGAATCTTGGCTGAAATTTTTATAGTCACTCGAATTAACACCAATCAGAGCAACTTTTCCTTTTGAGTCACTGTGGACTCCCCAACCATAGCGCTTTGTAAGGGGCGAGGCACGGAAACACGGCTGACCCTTTGCAAAAAATATGTGTCGATTTTCACTCGTTTCTTTGAGATTATTTCTTTTAGCATAAACACTAAATAAAACGTCGTCCGAAGTTAGCTTGTATGGTTGGGTTGAGACTAGTGCATATTGCATACTTGCAACAGTTGTCTTACCATTTTTTGAGTTAGGCACCTCGGCCACATCGATTGGGCAATCTTCTGCAACCTGAATGAATGTGTTATAGTAATTTGTCGTTATCATAATTAGTATAATATTGTATATGTCTAACAAAAAATTGCAAAAACCCGCGTTTTCCAGCAAGCAGAACGATCTACCAATTGAAGTCCTATATCCAGGACAATCAGCACAGTATTATTCTCTGTCAATGCCGAAACCATGTGCTGAACTGGAAAAATTTGTGGATCATTATTGGATCATGCGCTGGGAATTACCGAAAAGCCGTACTTTTACAGCAGAGGTTATTCCCTCACCGTACATGAATCTGACTTTTATGAAAGGTGGGGCAAAAATAACCGGGGTTACAACCGGTAAATACACCTACAAAATTATCGGCAATGGTGTGATCGTGGGCGTTAAGTATTTAGTAGGTGGTTTTCACGGCTTGACGAATCAAACAGCATCTAAGTATACGGATAAAGTAATCAATGCCGGCGAAGTTTTTCCGGAAATAAATACGAGACTGAATAATACAATATTAGCTGCTGACGATAAACATGCAGTCGCACACATGGATAAGCTGCTTCTTAAGCATCTAAAAAAACCAAGTAATAATCTACTTTTGGTACAATCGATAGTTATGGATATAGAAAGGGGATCGCATCTTACGGTCTCATCCATTACTACGCAGTATGATATCACTGAACGTCGCCTTCAGGAGCTATTTCAAATATTCGTTGGAGTAAGTCCAAAATGGGTGATACTACGCTATCGTTTAATAAAAGCCAGTCGTCATGCCCTGAAAGTCGATCGAATTAATTGGACAAAAGTTGCTCTCGATTTAGGATATAGTGATCAATCACACTTCATTAACGATTTTAAGAGAATTATTGGTAAACCCCCCGGGGAATATTCAAAACATAACGCGAAATAAATAATTTCAAACAGGGGGTGTAATATACATCGTATGACTTTTTATTGGTACCCCGGGTTGGATTTGAACCAACGGCCTTAGGCTTAGAAGTCCTCTGCTCTATCCAGCTGAGCTACCGGGGCGCTGGAGGCTATTATATCAGATGCGAAGAGGCTTATCACCTCTGTCATTTATCTTCAAGAAATGCTACTATACAGCCATGACGCAAAAAAAACATTTAGGCTGTAGTTACTGGTTTGAAGCATATCTTCAAAAAAGTACGTTGGATGGTGAAGCTTGGGACGCGACAATCAATGCAATTTTGCACCATGTTGGTGTGCTTCGAACGCTAAAAATTGTTTATCGGTTTGAAGGCAATCTAATTCACTATTATTTCGGAGCAAACAAAGATCTAACAGGTCTTTCAAATCGTCTTGAAAAATTATCTCTCCGTGCTGTTGCTTTTGATGATATTCCAATCCCCAAAGTTGATGGGACGCAGTGGTTTGTTCGTTTTGTTTCAGGCGGCAGTCTACTTGATCTACGGGAACGAGTTGCGCTGAATCGTGGCAGTACGCTTGAATGGGTATTATTCAGCATTAAATTAATCACACCGCAATCAATATACACCAATGTTGATCTGGTCTTTCAAAAACCAGATGGAACAAAAAAATCATCACGTAAACACATGGTAGTGTTGCCCGGTAAACTACTTGCAGTAAACTTTCGTGAAAACGAAAAATATGCCTACAAAAAATTTTCAAAACATCTTGATATTCAAAAAACACTTCATATTCTAAAAAGTGATAATAGTGATGCACTGATGGAAGTAGAAACATATCCGTACCTACCAAAAAATGCTTACCTTAGTCTTTCGAGTTATGATTTTGATAAGCATTCACTTATTATCGGTGCAAGTGGAAGTGGTAAGTCAAAGCTGATTGGCTTATTTACAGATAGATTACTTTCGAGTCCGCTTTCACAGCAGTATCGAGTAATTGTGATTGATCCACACGCATCACTCGAAGATGATTTGCGTTCGGTTCACGGCGCAAACATTATTCATTTTAAGTCAAACGATGACAGCACTGAGCTGTTTGCTGATTCAGGCACCGACATTTCTGCTGCAACTGAGTTGACGACAACGCTATTTGAGTCACTACTCGGCAATAATTATTCTGTCAAACTAGAACGAGTATTACGTTATAGTCTGGTCGTACTAATGACAGCGCAGGTAATGTCACTTGAAAATCTGAAACGACTGCTAATCGATTCATCATACCGAGACAAATTAATTGCGCATGTACGCGATTTCATTCCTGATAATATTTCACAGTATTTTATGTCCGACTATCAAAAAGTTTACAATGAAAGTTATAGTGATAGTATTGTCCCGATCATTGAGCTTATCGACGAAATTAATGTACAGGCCTCGCCAACTTCACGAGGAGGTCAGGCAAGCTCACTTGCAAAAGTTGTACAGGCAAATCAATTGACCGTCTTCTCGCTCAACAAAGTTGCAATGGGCGAGAAAGTTATAAAAACAGTAGCCGGACTCTTAATTCAGCAACTATTTTTACTGGCACAGGCAAAACAGTTTAATGAAAAAATAATACTTATCATTGACGAAGTATCGGTAATTCAAAACCCGACAATTGCACAGATTTTAGCCGAGGCTCGTAAGTATAATTTGTTCGTTTTCCTAACACAACAATACTTTGGTCAAGTAAACAAAGAGCTTCAAGACGCAATTTTTTCTAATGTTAGCAACTACTTTGTATTTAAGGTTTCCGAGAGTGATGCCCGGGCACTCGAAGGTAATATAACTATGGAATTACCGCGAAAAATGACCATGGAGGCAACGCGTATCGTGACTATGGAAGAAGACCTAAGGGTGCCAATACTGACCTCGCTCGATCCCCGCGAAGTGGTGGCGCGTGTATCGAGTCAGGGCAAAATACTACCTGCCTTTAAGGCAAAAACACTGGATTTTCATCCCAGTGAAACACGGCCAAATGTTGAGCCGCTTCAAAGGTATCAAAAACAACGTATGCCAGTGAAATTTTCAGAACCAGAAGCTCAATCTTCAGCAATTAATAACGAAGATCTTCCGCAAATTGGTAGTTTTTCATCAACAAATCTAATGGAAGTATTGGCCAAACAATCCTCAGCCCGTAACCAAAAACAGAAGGAGTAAACGCATGAATGAACAGAAAGCAAAAGAAATACTTGATACAGTTGTCGGTCAGATTTTTGGATATCAAAATCCACTAAGTTTAGAGCAAGCCATGACAAAATTTGCGTTTGATATCCGCTTGCCGCAACAAGTTTACGATACGAGCAGCGGTGAACCAACGTGGGCAGCAACGATGTCGAAAAACAATTATTTAACACTTGGTAGTGTCAATAAGCGCAACGAATCAAATGGTGGCCTACGCGAAAAGCGAACGATAGCTTCGATTAACGATGTGTTATCAGCTTGGAATGAAGTAAATTATGTGATGGCAGAAAGAGCAATTGGTTCACAAAATTACGCTGAGAGTGACGGAGTGTATCATTCTGAAAATGTTTATCGGTCGATTGACATTCGTAAGTCAAAAAATATTTTATTTAGTGATGGAGTAGATGCGAGCGAATTTATTGTAGCAGGCCAAACCTCGAAGTCATCACAATACTGCATTAGAATCGAAGATAGCAAAAATATTTCAAACAGCTTTAATGTCATCTGGTCAAACAAGATTACTAGCAGCATGTTTATTCAGGATAGTTACGACCTATACGAATGCATGTTTTGTACGCATCTAGCGGGAAAAAAGTTCTGTATTGCCAACATGCAATATGACGAGGCAGAATACCGAAAGGTTAAGGAGTTGGTGATTCGCTGGGTGTTTAGCTGATGTCAATTTTCTAATTTATTTTCAATTGTGTTGATAGCTTTGTGCAAGCGCTGACGCATTTCTTTTACATACGGATTATAGCGTTGCATGTCATTAAAAAGCTGCCAAGAATCATTGTTGGTTTGCCGCATAACTTTGTATAAAGTGTCGTAGCCAACAGTTGTAATATCTTGTGGCTTCAAGTTTAATTCTCCCATAACTCGGCCAATGAAATGGGTCATAGCAAGAGTGAATGCTGTCACTTTGTCATGCTCGTCCGGTGATTTAATTAAGACGGTAAGACCCAGGGTTTCCCAAAAATCATTCCATTTTTGGTACGTTTCATCTTCGACACGTACTGGGTAGGTAGTGACAGTAAGCTGTTCAAGGCCATTTGATATACTGTCGGGTCCAAATAGTGGATGGGTAGCGATGATCGAAACAGTATCAGGTAAATGCTTTCGCATGATCTCGACTGGATATACCTTCACTGAGCAGGTATCCATGACAAGTGTGTCCTGTGAAAGTAACGGCGATAGATCATTAACTACATTATCAAGTGTGCTTATTGGCACGCAAAAGAAAACCGTTTTAAAGTTTGCCAGTTCATTTTTTGTGATAATCTTGTAGCCAAGTTTCTTAGCCTGAGACACTCGATTTTGGTCAATTTCATAGATTGAAATATCGAAATAGACTTTCAAAATTTTTGCGAGTGTTTCACCTAACCTACCGAAACCAACTACGGCAATGTGATCGTTCATAGATACGTATTGTAGCATGGTAGTGCAGATTGACTAAACTGATTATGATAATTCCTGGAGTGTACCACTAGAAAATCAACACCCCCTTGCATATTTTTGAGACTTTCCCGACTGAATTTTTAAGCAGAGAAAATCCAGGTTTGTCGGGTGAGTTGCGTTTTTCGTGTAGCAGTAGTGCGGACTTTAATAAAAACTCAACTATTGGGAGGATAATATTTCTTCTGGAAGTTGAGCAACAAATTCATCCGGGCATATAAGTATTTGATCGTGGCAACCAGGCAAAACTATGCTGCTACTTCGTTCATCCCAGCCGTGTAGTGTATGTGGCCCAAAGAATTCGTCACCATCAGTGTCAATTCTAACTACCGATACACCGGAAGCTCGCTTGTGACGTAATTGCTCAGTTGTCGAAAACCTGCTGACAGGTACTATTTGTCTGGCATGAGTTAAAGGGTGCTTCATAGCCTCTGTGCTATTACTAGCAACAACACGAGCAGCACCCTTTCTATGAGGTCCTGTTACTGTAGTTTTCCAAAGATTGCCGCTCTTAATGGCAGCATTGGCAATGAGCCGAGGAACTGTGTTCGGCTCCGGCGCATTTAACGCTACAAATCGCTCCATGTTCGTGCATTGGACTACTGCAAGCAAGCCAGCCGAATGTACAAATGCAGTTTGCCGCCTTAATGCACGATCAAGTTTACTCGGATCGTCAATCACATGGGTAAACTCGAAAACATCTGCGTCCTCAAACCCCAAATGCTCACAAACTGCCTGCCCAACAGGCTCTAATAATCGATTGCCAGTAGTAAAGCCACCTACAATAACTGCGCGTTTCATATAACAATTATAACATAGAATTAAAATAATTACAAGATATACTTTAGCCACCTAACAGGGCGACAATTT
>JBDHUM010000009.1:0-34054 GCA_039809125.1 Saccharimonadaceae bacterium (SeqCode)
TAACTGCAGAAGCTACAAGCGGTCCTTGAAGTAGACCTCATTCACATCTTTTTACGTCAACTTTTACATGGCAGGGGTAGCAGGACTTGAACCTACGACACCTGGTTTTGGAGACCAGTGCTCTACCAACTGAGCTATACCCCTATGGTATAGCTCATAGTATAACAGTTTTTCACTGGTAAGGCTAATTGATGATCTTTGTCTAGATTTGACGTCGAACCGATACATAGTAATATGCGGCAGCCGTAAGAGCACCTAGCCCGACAACTCCACTGACAGCTTCGGCTGGACCGGTTTGCGGAATTTCAGTAGGAGTTTCTTCTTCAACAGGGGATTCTTCTTCTACCGGTGGCTGCTCAGGCTTTTTCATAGTTGTTGAGGCATCATCACAATCATCGCCGTTATCCCCTTGGCTATTTGGCGTCACCTCATCTGCATCGACGCAAGCTGTATTAACGATCCGTTCGCTGTGATACTCATTAACAACGGCAGTAATTTTGAAGCTCACTGCATTCGACTCACCCTGTTTTAGGAGTGGTATCGTGTATGTCCACACTCCACCTTCAATTTTACCTTTGTCAGCTGACTGGAAGATAACACCTTCAGGTTGCTCGTCGGTTACTTTAACATTTTTCAAATCAACATTACCAGTGTTAGTGACTCGTACTTCGTAAGTAAACGGTTTACCCGCATCGACTACAGCCGTTTCGCTGCCATTGACTGTTTTCTCAATCATTACACCAGGCTTATCTGGGTTTTTAGGCTTGTCTTTGATAGTAAAATCTAGCTTACACTCACCACTTGTTTTGTCGCCGAGACTAGTCTTAACAGTTACCATAGCAGTGTACGTGCCTGGCTTCAGCTCAACAGTACCCGATTTGGCTGTTAATGAGTTCGTTCGAACGTTCTTAGTTGTGACAGTCGTACCACTGCTATTTTTAACAGTAAAGACATAGCCCGTCACAGTAGCGTCACCTTCTTTTTCGGCACTTGCAGTAAAGTTCGATTCAGTGCGTGAAATTTGGTGACGAGTCAATGCTTTACAGCTAACTAATTTCGGCTGGTCTTTTATGGTAACTTTCACCGTACACTCACTACCACTGTCGGATACCGTCTTACCATCAACCGTAAAGTAGACAGTAACTTTTGTTGTGTAGCTGCCTGGTTTTGCATAGGTGTGGTTTGTGCTAGACGATGACGTCTTGACAGTTTTGCCGTCACCGAAATCGAAAGCATATTGGCTGACTTTAGCACCATCTTTAGCGGTTGCACTCGCGCTAAATTTATACTCTAAGCGGCTAATTGGTGATGCAGTTAACTTATCACAAGTATAGACTGGTTTTGGTGGTTCAACCTTGTTTTTACCCTTAACAGGGTTACCGCAGTCGATAATAACTGCTCCCATAAATTCGCCTTTGCTCGATAGGAAAACATAGGCACTCAGCGAACTTTGTTGAAATGAGGCTGCAGGTGTCCTAGTGTAAAAAGTCGTACCACTTACAACATGTTTTGTTGAGCCGGGCATATACTGACGGCCAGCAGTTAGCGCATCGGTAGCAACCACTTTATTGCCAACCAAAACATTCCCGTCGCGAGTAACCGATCCATTAACGACGCGAGCCGAATTAACAGTACTGCTGCTAATTCCAAGATAGCTGAAAATCGTCTTTGTGCCTTTTGTGCGGTCGCTGTTGTATGCGTCACGCATATCACTTACAGAACTTACCCCACACTTAATGACAGAGTTACTGCTACAGTCGCCATTGGCAGAGTTTGCCACATAATAGCCACCAAGTCCTAAGACTCCACTCACTGCCACAAAAGCAGCAATCACCAGTTTTTTCACTCCACGAACCTTTGTCATATGCCTCTTTCTCCCACCTCGCAATTATACTATTATCCATTTTAGCATTAACTATATTCAATGTCAAGATTCGGTTCATATATTCTTACGATTTTCCGTACGTTTCACCTCATAAGCAAGCGGTTGATTGGCGCGATATATAAGTTGTTTGCTATACTTAGTACAACATGAAATCACTACAGCTTTCGAAACCGCATTTGCTCATTGTTACTGGAATCGTTCGTAGTGGCAAATCAAGTTTTGCCGAAAAATTTGCTGACACTTTTAGTGCACCCTTTATCAATGCAAAATTACTCGGCGATCAGCCAAATACATCTCTTGCCACTGCCTATATGGTTTTAGAGCAGCTTTTCAAAACCAAATCAACCATCGTTTACGAAGGCGTAAGAGGTACTCGTGCGGAACGCATGGAAGTTGCGCGACTTAGTCGAGAACACGGTTACGACCCGTTATTTATCTGGGTACAAACCGACCCTTCAATGGCTCATATGCGTGCTACCAAACCTGGAAAAAGCAACCCAAATCCGTTAACCAGCGAAGCCTTCGACCGCGAAGTCGCGGGTTTTACACCACTTCATCCAATGGAAAAGGCAAGTGTTATCAGTGGGATGCACACCTATGCCTCGCAAGCAAAGGTTGTTCTAAAACGACTTTCTAACGAGGCTGACCGTGAGACAAACCCTATTCGATCGGTTGAACGTCCAAAGACAGATGGTCCACGTCGGACTGGTATTATAGTTCGCTAACCATGCAGATATTTAATGATGAGGTGCTCGGCGAGGTCGAGGTGCGACGGCATCGTTTAGCGCGCTCAGTGCGTATGAAAATCTCGCCAAAAGGTGCCCTAATTGCTTCAGCACCACCAAGAATGCCGCTGCTCATTATTAAGCAATCCGTCAAACAGTCTCGCAGTGAGTTACAGCAGATGCTTAATGATCATCAACGCTCATTTGACTATACTTCAAATCAAGAAATTGGTAAAAGTCATACATTAACTATCGAGATTAATCCTTCGCTTGAAAACAGACAGGTAAGTCGTAAAGGTCGAACTATACTTGTTCAAATTAAGATCGAGGATGATATTCACTCGTCAGAAATTCAGTACGCTATTCGACGTGAAGTTACCGCTGCTCTTAGACGTGAAGGGAAAGCCTATTTATCACGCCGACTCACCGTGCTGAGCCAGCGTTTAGGCTACTCATTTACCAGTATACGTTTTTCACATGCGGGCACACGGTGGGGAAGCTGTAGTTCAAATGGCACGATAAGCCTGAACATTGCACTCATGAAGTTACCTCTAGAAATTATTGATTACGTGATTATTCATGAACTGTGCCACACAAAGCAAATGAATCATTCGATTACCTTTTGGCAGCTGGTCGAGCGATGCGATCCGCACTATAAATTACATCGACGTCAGCTCAAAAAAATGTCGCCAGCACTTTAGGCGCTATTAAGACATAAGCATATACGCTATACTAACAACCAGATTATGGAGCATATACATCATCCTGCCGCCGTAAACCGCACGACCGTACGTGTTATCAACGTTGGTAATATAATTGCACCATTATTGTTTACGCTGTATAACATTTTCGTAATCATGAGTCTGACGGACGCCGGAGAGTCGTTTTACATTCCTAATTTGTTAGGATTTATCGGTTCGATGTTATGGCTAGTACATGCACTACACGACTTTGTAAAAGGTCCTCACTCCACACTCCCACCCACAACAAAATACATTCTCTATCACATGCTTATGGTAGGTATCTTGCTTGGTGTCACTGGCTTTTCTTCACCGCTTGCTTATATCTGGGTTTTCTACACAGTTGTGTCGTATATTTATTTTGGTCGGCGCGGAATGTTTATCAACCTGGCGTTACTGCCAATTTTAGCACTCATAGATATTGCACTACATAATTTTACAATCGATTACGTTATCTTCGATACCATGACTGCAATCGTTACGATGTCTATTGGGGCACTATCAGCTGCTGCTATGCTTGGCGCAAGAATCGACCAACGCGAATTTGATCACACCAAAGCTCAAGCCTTACTGCAGCGAGAACGAATTGCAACAATTATCAATAACCTCACTGATGCTGTCATTAGCACAAATGAGCACGGTAAGGTGACTGTGTTTAATGCAGCAGCTCTCAGCCTACTTGACACTAATACACCAATCGACACCAACCATATTGACAGTATCTTGCCGCTTTATAATGAAAATAATGAATCAATCTCCCTCCACAAGGAGTTACTTGCTAATACGAAAACTAAAGTCCGTGATGATTTACATACTTTTATCAATGACGAGGAAGTTCAACTTGAAATAAAATATTCCCCAATCCACGGCTCATACGGACGAGACAAGCGCCCTCAGCACCCTGGTTACATCATCATTATGCGCGATATAACAACTGAAAAAAGTCTCGATGATGAGCGCGACGAGTTTATTAGTGTTGTCAGCCATGAGCTGCGAACACCTATTACTATTGCTGAGGGCACGGTGAGCAATGCGTTGCTTATGACGAATCAATCAAAATTGCCTCGTCGCAAGATTGTTGCTTCAATAGAAGAAGCTCACGATCAACTTCTTTTCCTTGCACGCATGATTAACGACCTAGGTGCACTTTCACGCGCTCAGCGCGGAGCTGGTGACATGCCCGAATCTATCGATATTAATGTCTTGGTTTATAAACTCTACGAAAAATACTATCCTCAAGCTACCGAAAAAGGGCTCATTATGAATGTCCATGTACCGCATAATCGAGCAAAGATTTTTACAAGTCGACTTTATCTCGAGGAATTGCTTCAAAACATTATTACTAATGCAATTAAGTACACCCCGAAAGGTACGATTGACATTGTAGCCACGGTCAAAAAAGATGTACTTACTCTTTCGGTAAAAGATACCGGCATTGGTATTAGCAAGAGTGAACGAGTAAAAGTGTTCCAGCGCTTTTATCGCTCAGAAGACTATCGCACACGCGAAACGTCAGGTACAGGTCTCGGACTTTATATCGCTGGAAAGCTAGCGGCCAAAATTGGCACTTCAATTACGTTACAGTCGCGGCTCAATCATGGCTCAACTTTTAGTATTAATCTACCGGTTGCAAACCAAAAGTCTTGACTCTAGCAGAGCTTTTCGTTACTATAGACTTGACAATCTGGTTCATACCAGACTTTTTTAATAGGAGATAGTACCAGTGGCAACGCCTAAAAAATCAGCAACAGATACACCAAAAGTCACTCGTATTACTGCTAGCGACTCAAATGCTCCTCGTAAGAAGTTAGCTCGCTCATCGTCAAAACCTTCTATTAAAACTCACAAGACTACATTATCGAGCAACCCCAAGAAAGCAGAAGTTGAACACTCTTCTTCAAAAAACCCATTGCGAGCAATCACCGCATATTTTAAGGGTGCCTGGCATGAGCTACAGCAAGTTCGTTGGCCTGATCGAGCCGCAACATGGGGTATGACAGGAGCCCTACTGGCATTTACAGCTGGATTTGTCGTTGTCATTCTGCTGCTTGACGCATTGTTCAAATATGTATTTCAGTTGATTTTAGAGTAAGGAGAGACTACTGATGACAAAAAATAATAGATACGACGATGCACGCGCCTGGTACGCGGTTCACACCTACAGTGGTTATGAGGAAAAAGTAGCCGATAGTATCCGTCAACGTATCAACGCTGTTGATATGGCTGACAAAATTTTTGATGTCATGGTGCCCAAAGAAAAACAAATTCAAATCAAAAATGGCAAGCGCAAGGTCGTTGATGAAAAGATTTTCCAAGGTTATGTACTGATTGAGATGAAGTTGACCGAAGAAACATGGTTTATTGTACGCAACACCCCAGGTGTAACCGGTTTTGTAGGTGCTGATACTACGCCAACTCCCGTATCTGAATCAGAGATACGCAAGATCAAAAAACGCATGGGTGTCGAAGATCCAAAACACCAAATCAACTTCAAGGAAGGTGAAGTGGTGAATATCATTGATGGGCCATTTAAAGGCTTCGATGGAACTGTTTCAGAAATTGATACCACTAAGGGCAAGCTAAAGGTAATGGTCAGTATGTTTGGCCGCGAAACACCTATTGAGCTAGACGCGCTGCAGGTTAAGAAAGTCTAAGAAAAAAATCTTTCAGGCATATCGCCATCATGTTCTCTGGCAGCTTGGTATCTCCATGCAAATGCTTCTTTCATCTCAGGGATGACCATTTTAATATCCCAGTCATGTTGCCATTTTTCAAGTTCGCCAGTCATGATATTTCGAAGCGGTTTATGAGGATTCTCGTACCAATAAGCCGCCTGAAAGGGACCTGTAAAATGCGACGCTGCGTCAGCCGAAGAGACTATTTGTACTTCGATAGGTGCATTAGGCAGGTCAACTTTTTCATCCAGTGTTAGCACGTTTTCCGATACTGTCTTTACCACCGACGCATCATACCCATGTTGTTTTACAATATCGACAATTTCATTGATGTATTTATGATCAAATTCGTTTGCTTGATCGACAATCTTGCCGTAGTCATGTAACCATGCCATGAGCGACATAATTGTTTTATCAGCCTCGGGATAAAATTTCTCAGCACACTCTAGCGATATGCGCTCCACCAATGCGAGGTGCCACTGTGCAAACCACTGATGATGCCTAAAGCTCTCATTCGCACATAGGCGAGTAATATGTTCACGCAACTGTTGTTCTGTGTTGTTGTCTGGATAATTCATGTAGTTATTGTATCATTTTTTACCTTTTCACCCCTTGACTAACGACTTTTTGTGTTTTAAAATGTAACAGTTACGCACATTGCGACGCAAGTCGTCAGAATATAGTATATCGAACATAGAGCTTAGCTCGCTTCAGGCTATGATCGCTTTAGTTAATATCCTACATTCTATATACTTGTAAATTAGGAGAAGCAATCATGGCAAAACAAATTATTGGAAATCTAAAATTACGTATACCCGCCGGCCGTGCAACTGCCGGACCGCCTGTTGGTTCAACTTTGGGTCAATGGGGACTCAACATGATGGATTTTATCAATCCATTCAACGATGCAACCAAGGATATGATGGGCAAGGATGTGATCGTACACATTCAAGTATACGAAGATCGTACCTTCACCTGGAAGTCACTCGGCCAACCAGTCGACGACATGATCCGTGAAGTAATTGGTATCAAAAAAGGGTCAAGTAAGCCACATACTGAGAAGGTTGGCACCATTACTCGGGCTCAACTTGAAAAAATCGCTGAAGCTAAAAAAGACCAGCTTAATGCGATTGATATCGACGGTGCTGTTAAAGTAATTGCCGGTACTGCTCGCAGTATGGGCGTTGAGGTAAAGGATTAGGAGGAAGAGTATGGAAACACTCATCAAAAATGATCAGCTGGACACTGACACTATAGGATTTGCCGGTGCAGACCAGCACCCAGAGCGGGAAACTCTAGCGGATTGGAACTTTCCTGTTGAGTGGATACGTTTTTGGCGTGCTGAAGTTACAAGAGAAGGTGCTGACTATAATCCTGAGCTTGTCGATTTTATCGTGAGGGGCTATAACGATGCTTTACGTAAAGCATTAGAGCAAGAGCGAGAAGAATTTTTGGACGGCTTACCATTCACTGATTGAGAATTCACTTTCTAATATAAAGCCGACGTAAAAATCACGTCGGTTTTTATATTGACGACGCAACTAATCGCTAGGTTACAATAGTAGTTAGTTATGGCGGTACTGTTGCGACACAGCAGCTTTCCACCGTCAAACTTTTAAAACTAGGGCTGAAAAAATAGTTTTCACTCCCTCAAACAACCGCTACTTCAGATGTATCGTGATCAATCCGCGCGCTGATCTCGTCTGTCATCTAGTAGCTCATACTCACCACTCACGCGGATCTAAAAAGTAAATGTAGCCGCCACATAGGAGAGTATGCTATGAAAACAACCACTATTAATACACCTGTTACGATTTCTGCTTTGCGCTTTGGCAAAGGTATGTCCACTTGGCCATGCCGCATGGAATGGAACGGCCGTACCATCCACTTTCGCGGCGCGGGCATTCGAGTGCAAACTAATAGTAACGCTATTATCACCGTATGCGATGATGTTGTGCACTACAGCTTACGCTATCGACTTGGTAATTGGACGCTTCTGAGCGTCATGCATTAACCTGGTTTTATTTGCTACGACGGCTTAACTGTCTGCCAATGCCTGCAATAAGCGGTGCATCGCAGCTACGTTTGGTATACGAAAGTCGGCAGCAGTATCGCCAGGACCGACCTTGACTGTATAGGCACCCTCAGGCGCTGCTCTAAACATATCCTCGTCGGTATAGTCATCGCCGGCGATTAGCACAAAATCTGCTGTATGTTCATCGAGCAGTCTCTCCACGGCAGCTCCTTTATTAACAGACTCGGGCTTGATTTCAATTATTTTATTACCACTATGCACAAGTATATTGTTGTCTGCTATCGCTTTGTTTAGTTCTTGGCGCAGGTTGAAGGCGCGAATACTAGCGAGATCTACATTGACATTGCGATAATGCCACACTATAGCGTAGTCTTTTTCCTCAATGCGGGACCCTGGTGTGCGCGACGTGTAGTCCTTTAGAATTGGAAGTACAATCTCGCGTGCCGACTCAAACATATTTACTGGGCGCGCCTGCCAAGTTTTGCCTTGCTTCGTCCAGGCACCGTGCTCGGCTACCAATCGGGCTCTCGTATCGCCAAACCATGTCTCGAGCGCATCTTTACCGCGGCCAGTCACGATACTGAGTCGCGTATGTTTTTTAGCAGATAATCGGGCGACAAGCTCATGAAGCTCCTGCGACGGTGCTGCATCATGAGCACTGGGTGTTTTTTTGAAGTGCTGTAATGTACCGTCATAATTAAGTACAATCAGTCGGTTTTTCGCTTTTTTAAATCGCATGGTTAATGTGTCTAGTTGCTCACCCTTCAGCGCACGGATTGATTCATTTACCCGCTGCTCACCAACTGCATCAAGCTCTTCAAGATAATCTTCGCCCCACAGTTTGACCGGATGGTCATTAATACGCTTTTGCATAGCATTAAGCCGAGTTAGCTTTTCACGTTCGCTCATACTAAATGATTCTCGGATAGCCTCTGCTATAGCTGAGATATTGTTTGGGTTAATCACCAATGCCTCGGGTAGCTCTTCGACTGCCCCTGTCATCTCACTTAAAATCAACACTCCTGGAATATCGCCTTTAGACGCCACATATTCTTTGGCAACTAAATTCATACCATCTCTTAGTGGTGTCACCAGCATCGTATCGGCAGCCATAAACATTGGCACAATTTCTTCTAGCGAAAGCGTCTGCGACTGATAGGAAATCGGTGTCCATTCAGCCGTACCAAACTCGCCGTTGATGTGACTAACAAGCTGTTCAATTTTTAGTTGTAAATCTTGATAAGCGGCAACTCCTGTGCGCGATGGCGAAACAATCATAATCAATACCACTTGGCCTAGATACTCCGGATTATCCACTAAAAATTGCTGGTAGCCATTTAGTCGCTCGATAATACCTTTCGAGTAGTCAAGTCGATCAATCGAAAATATAATTCGCTGGTCGCTGTAGGTGTCTATTAGTGATTCGTATTGCGACTGTGTGTCTTCGCGCAAACGAATTTCATTGAAACGATCGGTGTCAATACTGATTGGAAAAGAATCTACCTTTACTGTGCGACCTTCTATTGCCAAATTGCCATATTCATTTGGAATATCAAGAAGGCGCAGGCAACTACTCAAAAAGTGTCGGCCATAATCAAAAATTTGAAACCCAATCAGATCTGCACCAAGTAGTCCTAGTAAAATATCCTTGCGCTCCGGTAGCAGACGAAAAATTTCGTAGGAAGGAAACGGTGTGTGGTGAAAGTAGCCAACCAAACTATGAGGCATAATCTCACGGACCATAGCAGGCAATAGCATTAGATGATAGTCATGCACCCATACTCTCGCATCAGCCTTTGCTGCCTGCTGAAGTTGGTCGCAATACACTGTGTTGACTCTTCTATAGGCCTCCCAGTAGTCATCGCGATTGATCATGTATGAAGGGAAGTAGTGAAAGAGTGGCCAGAGCGTATCGTTTGAATAACCTTCGTAAAATAGCTCGATGTCTTTGCTAGACAAAAACACCGGCACACAGTTGTGTTTAGTTAGCTCTTTTGTGATATCGGTTTTTTCTTTATCAGTCAGCTGATCACTGTCGATGCCCGGCCAACCAATCCAAATCCGATCTTCACCGTCAAGCGATGCTAATGCTGTGGGTAGACCGCCATCACTTTGCATGTACGCAATCCGGCCGCCTTTTTTAGTCACTTTAATCGGTAATCGATTGGAGACGACCACATTCGAGTATTTTTTCATACCTCTTCATTATAACACTGTACAAATGGTTTAATTTTTGCTATTGTTAAAAGACATTTATCAATGCTGGGAGGTGTCTAGTCTTATATCTTATAGACAAGCACCGCTTGTACCACAGAAAGGATTTTTTCTCACTATGGCTAAAAAAGCCGAACTACTAGAAGAAGCCGCTAAGCTGAAGCTTGACGTGCCAGCAAAGTCAACAATTGCCGAACTTGAGGCAGCAATCGCTGGCGCAAAACCTGAAAAACGTCAAAAAGTTGAAAAAGAAATCGTAGCTGAACGCAAAGCCGAAACCGCAAAAAGCGGCAAACGTAGCGAAAAATCACTTGAAGAAGCTGAAGAAAAAGCCAAAAAAGAGGCTCGTAAAGAAGCTGGCGATACTTCACCGACTAACGAAAGTGAGCCAAGCCGCAAAAAAGGTCCTACACCAAAAGTCCGCTCGCGTCTTGAGCGCCGCGGTAAAAATTATCGCAAACTAGCCGAAAAAGTTGATATTAGCAAAGTCTATTCTGTCGCCGAGGCTATGAAACTAGCTACCGAGACTAGTCCTGTCAAGTTTGACGCTAGCGTTGAGGTCCATGTTCGCCTAGGAGTCGACCCTCGCCAAGCTGACCAAAACATTCGCACTACAGTCGCTTTGCCGCACGGAACTGGTAAAACCGTTCGTGTGGCTGTATTTGCACCTGAAGACCAACATGCAGCTGCCAAAAAGGCTGGTGCCGATGTGGTTGGCGACGAAGCATTCTTGAAACAACTCGACAAAGGCACAATCGACTTTGACACTCTTATCGCAACTCCAGCTTACATGCCAAAACTAGGCAAGTACGCTCGCGTGCTAGGACCAAAAGGTTTGATGCCAAATCCTAAATCTGGCACAGTTTCGGCAGACGTCGAAAAAGCTGTCACCGAAGCCAAAACAGGTAAGGTAGAGTACCGCGTCGACAAGCAAGCTATCATCCACCTAAGCATCGGCAAAGTCAGCTTTGGCGCAGCCAAGCTAACCGAAAACGCAGATGCTTTCATGGCGAGCCTACAATCACAGAAGCCATCTAGCCTCAAGGGCGTATTTATCCAGTCTGTAGCCGTCAGTACGACTATGGGTCCTGGTATCAAAGTCGCAAACAACTAGTACAAAATAGTTTGATTTAAACTGATCAGGGGAAGCCCCCAGCGTCTGTAGCTCAATATGTCATCGATCGTCGTGCGAGCTCATACTCGGGCACGATGAGATACAAATGGCAGACAGACACTAAAAAAGCTTTGCTGGTGAGGCGAGCGAGATTAGATTTATTCTCGAGCCGAAGCTCGACACTACTTCAACTCGCCCCACTAGCTAATCGCACTATAGCGCTTGTGTATTTTTTACACAAGCTTTTTTCGCTGCTAAAAGTTGGCTACCAGAGATAAACTAATATTCTTGGGTACAATAAGTAGCATTTTGAGAAATGTACGGCTTGCTGTCCCTGATCATAGAGATAAAATCGAGCGTAGAGTCAAAATATTTGTCTTGCTTTGTATACTCCGACATATCCATCCACGTATTTTCTCCTTTAGACCATGCATTCGATATGTCACCTTCTATATCACGGGCCTCTACCACAGCGAATAACTTATCCTCGAGCAAATCGTTGGACGTTTCGAGATAATCAGTCTTCCGATAGAATCCATTTACCTCAAATTTCGCCCGTAGGCCGGCCTGCTTCAACAGTTCACGTCCTGCAGCGTCTTCAAACGATTCACCCCATTGTACCGGACCAGATATAAATGACCAGTACCCGAAAAATGGCTCACGTAGCCGTTTCTGAACCAGATACTCGTCTTGAGACTTGGCAGCTCTTCGCGCCACAATGATGACTGACAGTTTTGGCTGTTTCTGGACTGTGGGCTCTACCCGACTTAAGTTATTCGAAAACTCTTTCCCAGTAGCGGTGAGCTTGTATAACGAATCATCATTTTTAGTGACGTAGCCAAGGCTCACTAATTTACGGAGATGAAACTTAAATACATCACTATCCATACCTGTAGGTTTCATCAGATCAGTGTATCGCGCCTCAGAACTATGGCGTAAAGTACGCAATATCAATAGCTGTGTTTTATGGATCTCACGAGTTCCCATATGTGTATATTATAACATATGGTTAACTATGATGCTAGTTTGGGTATCATTTTACCCTAGGTTTGCCTCAGCTTTAGCTCTAGTATACTGATATGAATGAAACTTATACCGCCAAACCGAAGCTATATGTGGGCTGCGCACTTACGAATGCGCCTGAAGATTTTAGAAATAATGTAGAGGAAGCAAAGGTGCAACTAGGCAAAGACTGGGAAGTAATGCAGTTTCTCGGCCTACAGGCCGGTACCTCTGCTGATGTTTACAATCAGGATATTACTTCAAATGTGCGCACGTGCGAAGGCTTCTTGGCTATTGCTGATCACCCCGCAAATGGACTCGGCTGGGAGCTTGGCGTTGCAGACGAACGAGAAACGCCGACCCTGATAGTAGTCAAGTTTGGTGCAGTTGTTTCTCGCTTGCTAATTGGCGCCTCAGAGGCAAGGGAACATATTCAGCTACAAAGATACGAAGATATGTCAGAGATACCAGCCATTGCTCGCGAAGTACTTATGCCCATGATAAAATAGCTTAAACGGAGGAAAATATGAAACAGTATCTAGCGCTTCTTCAGGACATAAAAGACAATGGCGTAGATAAGTCGGACCGAACTGGCACGGGCACTCGCAGCGTCTTCGGCAGGCAACTACGGTTTGATCTAGCCAAGGGCTTTCCTGCTACGACAACAAAGAAGCTATACTTCAAAAGCGTAGTTCACGAGCTTTTATGGTTCTTGCAGGGAACAGGCAATATAGAATACCTCGCGCAAAATAAGGTGCATATTTGGGACGAATGGCCATTTAAGGCGTACCTAGTGAAGAACAATTTGCCGATTCCCGAAGTAAATTCTGCTGAGTGGAAAGCGCAGATGAAAGAGTTTGTCGACAGGATCGCCTCTGATCATGATTTTGCGATGCAGTGGGGTGATTTGGGGCCGGTTTACGGCGTTCAGTGGCGCAAATGGCCAGATGGTCGGGGCGGCCATGTCGATCAAATTGCTCGAGCGATCGATATGATTAAGAATACTCCAGACTCGAGGCGTATCATTGTTAGTGCCTGGAACGCTGCCGAGATTGATGAGATTGTTCAGATCGGTGGTTTGCCGCCATGCCATAGCTTATTTCAGTTCAATGTTGCTGCTGGCAAGCTTGATTTGCACTTGTATCAACGCAGTGCAGATACTTTTCTAGGTGTTCCATTCAACATCGCCAGCTATTCATTGTTGCTAGCGATGGTGGCGCAAGTCACTGGTCTTGAAGCAGGTGAGTTTGTGCATACTTTGGCCGACACTCATCTTTACCTAAACCACATGCAGCAAGTCGATGAACAATTAGCGCGTACGCCACGTTCGCTGCCGAAGCTATGGCTCAACCCAGCTATCAAAAATATCGATGATTTTAGCTTTGACGATATTAGACTCGAGAATTACGACCCATACCCAGCGATCAAAGCGCCAATTGCCGTCTAGCCAACGACCGTACCAACCTTACGAGTATTTCACCCAGTTCTTAAAGGAGCAGCAAATCTGTAGATGTTTTTTGTTTGCGTTATCGCCATATAGCGGCAGTACCACTTCTTGGGCAGAAAGTGCTAGACTAAATGCCGTATAGATTTGCGGTGCCATACCAGCCAGGTATACTGCCACCGGTTTAAACTTACGCATTTTAAGTAGTGCTGGCTCCGCATCTAAATCGCTTAACGACTGTAGGTTACTCATCACATCGAAAACTAGCCATTCAAACCCTTGTCGCAACAGTTCATCTTCAACCTCGTTTTGCAAGATATCGCTTGCACGCAGGGCAGTCCTAAGATATCCGACCCGTTCAATAGCATTAAATATCTCTCCGAGTTTCGAATCATGGTTAAATACCACCTCGCGTCGGGCCTTGTCAACTAACTCAAAATCTTCACCCTCATAAAATGCTGTAAGATTCTGCTCAAAAGCAAATACTTCATCACTATCATTGATGGCCGTTTTATCCCCATATGAAATATCGGAAGTAATCGACTCTGCCCAATCGTGAATCAGTGCAGAAATCAAAAGTATTTTTTCTTCAGAATCGTCTAAAAGATCAGGCTGCATTTCTCTTGCTTTCCCGATAAATGCTCTGGCTAAGCCGTACGTTAAAGGCATGTGAGTCAAGTTATTCACATCAGCGCCAAGTAACCTTACCCACTCATCTTCAGTAACGTGAGATGGTCGGTATTTGTCGTAGCGAACATTGCCTAATAATTTTTTTCCAAAGTTTGTCTCTGAAAAATCTTTGTGTATACCATAAACTTCTTCATGACCTAACCGCATAGTGTGATTCTACATAATATTGCGACCTACTCAAAGCGTAAGCACTACGGTTGTGTTCGTTCGTATTCAACAAAATCAAACGCATATCTGTTACGCTCATCTGCTTCATGATGATCGCGTGAGATTTCAGTCCAATTTTCGCATGCAATCTGCGGGAAAAAGACAGTGGCATTCGGAAATTCGCTATCAACATAAGTAACGTAGAGCTTCTCAGCATCTGCAAGTGCTGATTCATAAATTTGACCTCCGCCGATAATAAAAATTGGATAGCGAGCAAGCGTATACGCTGATTCGAGGCTCATCACACTCAAAACACCTTTCACTCCAGTCGGCTTACTTGTTACGACAATATTTTCACGATCAGGCAGCGGACGAGAGTCAAGTGACTCAAACGTTTTGCGTCCCATGATTACACTGGTGCCCGTTGTTAATTTCTTGAAGTTTGCCAAATCATCTTTAAGCGACATACCCCAAGGTAATTCATTTTCAAAGCCAATCGCGTTATGTCGATCCATCGCTACAATAATAGAATACGGTGCATCTTCTTTGCGCTTTTGTTTCATATTTTGAAATTATATCATGCTACAATAAAGCGAGATATGGGAGTGTATAGTAACACCGAAATTCGGCAAGCCGTTGATGATGGTCGGATTGTTTGTGTACCATTTAATCCGGCCCACATCAGCGAGGCTAGTTTAGACTTTACGCTTGGACATTACTTTTATAAACAAGAAGATCAACCAGAAGCAACCGGTGTTTATAACCCGTTTGACGAAGCAGACGTAGCGCGTTATTTCAAAGGCCCTCTAGAAGCCATGTCGCATAAAGAGTGGTGTGAAAAAAATAATAAACCGCTTTTTCAAAACATTCCTCAAAACCACCCGATTATTGTGCTCGCGCCCGGTGAAAGGATTTTGAGTCACACACACGAATTCGTTGGAATTCGTACTCACGGTGGCGCCTGCGAGGTAAAAAGTCGCAGCAGCTGGGGTAGAAATGGTGTAGCTGTTTGTTTTGATGCTGGCTGGGTTGATCCTGGCTATATCAACCGTATTACGCTTGAAATTTATAATCTTAATATGCATGAATCGGTAGTTTTACCGGTTGGCGAACGTGTTGGACAACTTATTTTTCACCATACAGGTTTAGTTGAAGGTGGCTACGCAAGTGGCCGAGGCGGCATGAGCGGTAAGTACCAAACCACTGATGATCTCGACGAACTCATTCGTACCTGGCGACCCGAAATGATGCTACCGAGAGCATTTAAGGATCAGCGAAAGGCTGCACCAACTATTTCTGGACTAGCGAAAGGCATGAAGTAGTGGGGAAGTTCATTGCTATTGAAGGGGGCGATGGATCAGGCAAAGCTACTCAAACAAAACTCTTAACAAAGTATCTGCGCGATAAGGGATATGACGTGCTGGAAGCTGATTTTCCGCGCTATGGAAAAGCCTCGGCCTATTATATTGAAAGATACTTAAATGGCGACTATGGCGGCCCCGAAGATGTTCCAGCCGACTTAGGCGTTTTGCCTTACGCGCTCGATCGTTTTGCCGCTCGAGATGAAATAATCGAGCATTTAAAAAAACCAAACTCGTATGTTGTAGCAAATCGCTATATGGCGTCAAACTTGGCTCATCAAGGTGCGAAAATTAACGACGAGACTGAGCGTAAAATATTTTACGAACGTACTATAAAAACCGAGTACGAAATTTTTGGCATTGCTAGGCCAGACATTAACATTGTCCTTCTAGTACCAACAGAAATTGCTCAGTCAAATGTAGATAAAAAAGATGGACGTAGTTATACCAAAGCAAAGCGCGACATCCATGAGGCCGACGCATCACACCTTGAGAAGGCCAAGCTCAACTACGAGGAAGTGTGCGAACTTTACCCCAATGAATTTAAAGCTATCGACTGCGTGAAGGATAAAAAAATGCTAACTATTGAAGAAATCCAAGCAAGAATCAATCGCTTAGTATCTGCAACTACCAAATAGAAATCATTTCGACAATTAGTTCAAACTGTGATACTATATGTATAGCAAATTAAGTAAAAATAAATCAAAAAATGAAAGATCAATCAGCTACAGAAAACAACTCAAGAAATCTTGAGTTCTCCGATAGACATACGAGAACAGCTATAGCTCTCAGCAAAGCAGCAGAAAGGATGTTTGGCAGTAAAGGTGAACGACTGAGTGAGCAGGGTCACCGATTATTTCGAATTGCTAGATCTTTTGTGTACCCGGAATCAGTAGAAGAAAAACCAACAACAAAAAATCGACTTTACGATCTCGTATCGCTGCTACCTCATAGCAATGGTAACCCGGCGTATAATTTTGCCCATCCTGAGGATGATTTCATAACAGCACCAAACATGCATAGAGTGCGCGAATCCTACTTATCGGCAATTCACCCCAGTGAAGACAAGGCGTTGGATGTTTTAGTTGGTGACCTAGACGGCATAAAGACCCTACAAGACTACTGGAGCGAACAATCTGAGAACCATCACCGCGATCAACACTCCATAAAACCACCCAGTCTCCAGCCTGGTCCAATGATTGATGCTATCGACTTAAAAAATACCATTATAAAAAATGAAATCTCGAAAGAATCTGTATTAGCAAGGGCACTACAGCTTGTAGACGAGCTTAGAATTTACCGTGACAAAATGGCCGAAAAAGAGGTTATTGACGACCCCGCTAAAGCATTATCTCTAGTCGATGAGGCGTTGTCTATGTATATACCACTCTGCGAAGCGATAAGTTACGATTTGTTAGCTTCGGTCCTTTTCGATAAAGCTACTCAGGTAAAATACTACCTAGCCGGCTATCATGACATTATTGAAAAAGCTCGCAAGGCCTATAGTGAGTACGGCAAAGCAGAAGACATTCGAGAAGATATGCAAAAAATAGTATCCAAATGCCTCGGTACCGATTTAGGCAAGGGGATAGAAATCTCGCACAGTGATGTCGATAACTACGTCTGGCTGGTTCATGATGTCGATATAGCCTCTGCATCTGGAAAAGATTACTATCCCGCACACGGTAACTCGCAGAACACGACAATGAAACTGCGAGGACGCTTTAAAAGTTTTGGAGCATATCTTGAAAAACAAATACCTCTTCTGACAACGTCGGCAAACTATAACCTAATGGATGTATATGCATTTACACTAATACCGAAAGATGATGAAGGTGTAGCGCTGGCTTTCAGAGAGTTACTAGAACACCTAAACCGTCTCAAAGATTCTGAAGAGATTACTTATCGGGCAGCACCAAGCCGCGACCATGCGCTTCACGTTAAGGGCACAGAAGAATTCCGAAAAATGGTTACGAATCAAGAGACGCCATCTCTATCCGGGGGCCATCCTCTCAAAGACCACCTTATAGATGTACCAGAGAAAGATACTAGCTATAAAGTCACTAAGGCAACCTTTATGCTGCATAAGAAAAATCCAGACCAAACCACGATACTGCTTCCAGTTGAAATACAAATCGTATCGGACGAAGTCCGTAAGGAGGCTAGGCTAGGGAGAGCATCTCATTGGATTTTTAAAATAGAGAAATATCACGGCGTAGAAATGTCTGACGAAGAAAAGGATATATATGTTGAAGCTATCAATAAAATACGAGATCAATTACTGCAGTAAAATACATAACATATTTATACACTAGTTCTACTGTGTTTACTCACCCCTGTTCATACGTCTGTGATATCGCATGGCTGCAAGTACTTCTGTAGGGTCGTTATGATCTGAAAGAGCAGGCAAAGCGTGTGGCGTATCTGTTCTGGTACTCTTCATGTCTTGAATTTTGTCTATAATCATAGACACCCCTGCCTGTTCTCCGCCATGCATGCCGCTTCCTCCTAAAACCGAGTCGTAAAAAACATCAGGATTGTTCGACAAAGTCATCCATCCATCTGAATTCTTTTCATCAAATCCAAAACCGTGCCAAAACGTCTCATAGTCAAATTTTATAGATGAATGCGTGCGGCCAAGAGTCTGCGTACGATCTCTATAGACATCAAGAGTAGCTGCATATATGCTATCTATCTCCGGATCTGCATGAGCAGTTAAAAGTAAGCCAAGAGCTAAAGCTCGAGAAACACTAATGCCATATTTACGTCGAAAGCTTTCTGCTAACTGTCGCTTAGCCTCAGATCCAGTCTTATTACGTGACATCGCCGAACCAGCACGCAAGATGCGCAAAATACGATCACCGTCTTGCTCAATAATATCAAAGCCAACTCGCCACATTTCGCCTTTGGTTCTTGCCCAGTCGCCATCGCACGATGCACCAATCGCAAGATCTGCTGCGAAGTTTCCTACACCAGTTGAACCTTTTAACGATAGATACGTCTCATTATCTATATTTGAAGTAAATCTCGTGAGTTGCTCAGACCGATCTTCTCGTTTTTGAAATATTTCGGCTGTACCCACAAATTCCGATGTAAGTCTAGCAGAACGCGTTGCCCGATATTTTAGTGTGTCCAGGTTTGTAACAGGGAGAGAGAATACATAAGAACCGGCATTGTGAATATATCCACTTCCAACTAGCTCATTCAAATCTGCAATCCACTCATCAAGTGCTTGACGTCCAGCCCCTGACATAAGATCATCAGGCAAAAAACCACGAGAAATAGCAAATGAAGCAATTCCTCGTCCGATTGAGTCTTTACTGCTGCTAATCTCAGGATAAATTTGTTTCGCAAGAAGTAAATTCTCGTCATACCTAACGGATCTTCTCCGGGCTAAATCTATGTCGGGAATTATCATATAATTGTATTATACCACTTATACTATATAATGTCAATGTTTCGTATGCCCGCTTGCAATTCTTAGGCTTTTCTGTTAGATTGAATCTAGACATTACCAAAGACAGTAGCGGGTGAAAGCCGATAAGAATGCTACCGAGGGAATTTTCTTCTCTAAGTAATCGTCTCTATGGCCCGGTTTGTTAACTTGGCTGTAATGTCGTCCGTTAACAATACGACCACTCTATAACATTAACCGAAAGGTGTTTTATGGCAATTTCACGCGATAAAAAAACCGCTTTAGTTGATGAAATGACTGAACTGCTGGCAAGCTCTAAAATGACAGTGTTTGCCGCCTACGAAGGCCTAAGTGTTGCCGACTTGCAAACTCTGCGCGCCAAAGCGCGCGAGGCTGGCGTTGTGATCAAGGTGATTAAAAACCGCCTCGTCCGCGTTGCAATACAAAGCAATCAAGCCCTCAAAGACGTCGATACAGCAAGCCTTAAGGGTCAGCTACTTTACGCGCTATCAGATAGCGATGAAGTCGCACCGGCTCAAGTGCTCAATACATTCGCAAAAGATAATCCCAGCCTCGTTTTTGCTGGTGCTATCTCTAGTGAAGGTACACTATTGTCTGTCGACGAGGTAAAAGCCCTAGCCGAGCTCGCAAGCAAAGAGCAGCTCATTGCCGAAACAATCGCGCAATTACTCTCACCAGTTCACGATATTACCAACGGCCTATCTGGCAACCTTCACGGATTGCTTGATGGCATCGAAGCGAAAGCAGCAGCATAATTTTGCTACTGTCGATAAATTATTAAGAAAGGACTACGTATGTCTGATGTAAAAAAACTTGCAGAAAGCTTAACAAAGCTGACTGTACTTGAAGTAAATGAACTAAAGAATATTCTAAAAGATGAATATGGGATTGAACCTGCAGCTGCTGCCGTAGCTGTCGCTGGTCCAACTGCTGCTGGCGGAGACGCCGGTGCGGCTGCTGCCGATGAGAAGACCGAATTTACCGTCAACCTAAAGGACGCTGGCGCTCAAAAAGTCGCTGTTATCAAAGCTGTTAAAGAAATCACTGGTCTTGGCCTTGGTGAAGCCAAAGCAATTGTCGACAGCGCTCCAGCACCTGTAAAAGAAAAGGCGAACAAGGAAGAGGCTGAAACCGCCAAGAAATTACTTGAAGAAGCTGGCGCAACTGTCGAGCTCGTCTAAGAATTTCACTCATATTTTTTCAAAGTGTGGTCGCATAGTTAACCTCAACTCAAAGCAGCTGTTCTCTATTTAATAGAAACGGCTGTTTTATTTTGTATAGTTGCTAAACAAAATTTACAACATATTTCGTGAAACTACTGAATTTGCTGTGGAAAGCATGCTAAAAAATGTAATTGACAAGCACGGATGTATTGACTTATATAAAGCCAACCTGTATATGTAGGGGTAGTATTATCAAAAACAGACAAAGGAATGCGAGATTATGTCTGATTTACCAGAAAAACAAGTCAAACGCTTGCGGTCGTTAATCACAGAGGCGGAAACTAATTTGGCAGCCGCCAAGGAACTGCTCATTAGTATTGTCGGCGATGACGGTAGCGTCGTTTTAAATAACCACAGTCCACGCGAAGAAGTAAGTGGCAAAGTTATTGAAGGAGTTTTTGACGGCCAGATTATGGCTGGCCCTGACGGCAAGACCTACCCCGTGCCAGCGAACTACGCCAGTAAGTCAAAACTTGTCGAAGGTGACATACTAAAACTTACCATAGCTGACGATGGAGGCTTTATCTATAAGCAGATCGGCCCAATTCCACGCCGGCAAATCATCGGTACGCTTACACAGCACGATGGAGCGTACTACGTAGAGGCGAACGGCCGAGAATATCGTATTTTGCTCGCTAGTGTCACCTACTTCCGAATAAACATTGGTGATCAAGTCACTATTATTGTGCCAGAAGATAATCCTGACGCTACCTGGGCAGCCGTAGAAGCAGCTTTGTAGTTGTTAAACGAAACCAATCTTTCTTTTTATCGTACAATAGGTAGAAAGAATAGGAAGTAATGAGTCAGGCGTTATATCGTAAATACCGTTCCCGCTCGCTCGATGAGATTTTCGGGCAAAAGCATATCACATCGCTACTTGGTCGAGCGATTGCTGCTGGAACCATAAATCATGCCTACCTTCTGACCGGACCTAAAGGTGTTGGCAAGACATCGATCGCTCGTATCATTGCGCACGCCATCAACGATCTACCCTATACTGACGATTCGATTCATCTCGATATTATCGAAATTGACGCTGCGAGCAACAATGGTGTAGAGGACGTCAGAAATCTACGTGAAAAAGTGCATCTAGCACCAACCTCGGCCAACAAAAAAGTCTATATCATCGATGAAGTCCACATGTTATCAAAACCTGCTTTTAATGCGCTATTAAAAACACTTGAAGAGCCTCCCGAACACGTTGTTTTCATTCTAGCTACTACGGATGTAGAAAAGTTGCCCCCCACGATAATTAGCCGTGTTCAGCGCTTTAACTTTCGCGCTGTGCCGATTGATGAAGTAAAAAAACACTTGCGATCAATTGCAGATAAAGAGAAGATCGTGATCGACGATGATGCCCTCGATCTTGTTGCGAGGCATGGCAGCGGTAGTTTTCGTGACAGTATTGGCTTGCTCGACCAATTACGCCATAGCGAGACTGACGGTCAATCAATTACACTCAATACCGTCCAGGCAACGCTCGGTATTGTAGAGGAGACCATTATTAACCAGCTGTTAGATGCTTACCGAACAGGCAATTTGAATAATCTCGTACGCCACATCTCAGACTGCGAGCTAGCCGGTATATCACCTCAATCAATTCAAAAACAGCTAATTGATAGGCTACAGCAGGATATTACAAATCATCCTGAAGATATCGAGCTGCTTGATCGTCTTGCATCATTACCTGCATCGTCGTACTTTTTTATTAAACTGCTCGCTGCACTCGGCCAAAGCATGTCTCTTGATCAGCCGAGCAACGCAAAGCCTCAAACAGCATCTAAGCATACGACAACTGAAAAACCACTGACCGAAGAAAAAGTGTCAGCAAAAAAACAACCAAAAAAGATAAGGTCGGCGCACAAGAATTTTTCTTGGAATAATTTCATTACCGAAATACGAAAAAAAAGTATTGCTCTAGCGAGCATTTTATCGAAATCGAACGGCGAACTTCAAGATTCAGAGCTGCTAATCTACGCCGGGAATAAATTTAATGCGGTTCAACTGAGTAGTGTAGATAAACAATTAATCTTGCAAGTTGCTTTAGAAAAACTTGGTTTTTCCGACATTGAGATACAGATTGAACCAACCAAGAAACCCTCAGCCGACTCGCGTATCACTAAAGTTACTGATATTATGGGGGGAGGAGAAGAGGTAGAGCTTGATGCCTAAAAAAACCGTAGCCGCTGGTAAAATTCCACCACAAAACTTGGATGCCGAAAAAAGTCTACTCGGAGCAGTTTTGCTTGATGAAGATGTTATTGCGGATGTTGCCGAATTACTACATGCGAACGATTTTTATGAAAAACCGCATGGTGTAATTTTTGGGGCTATGTTGCGCCTATACGAACGCCATAAACCGGTAGACCTGCTGACATTAACTGAAGAGTTAAAAAAGAAAGATGAACTTAGTGCAATTGGCGGTTCAGCTTACTTATCAGAACTTACTCAGTATGTACCGACTGCTGCACACGCCCGTTCTTACGCCGAAATCATTGCCGGTAAAGCCATACGCCGACGTCTTATCAAAGCCAGCTCGGACATTTCAGAGTTAGGTTTTGACGAAGAAACTACTACTGAGGAGTTGCTCGAAAAGGCTGAAGCTGAACTATTTAGCGTCTCAGACCAGTCACTCAAACAAGACTTAGTGAGTCTAGAGAGCATCCTGACAGAGAGTTTCGATCGTATCGAAGAGTTGCATCGCAACAAAGGTGAGCTTCGCGGCATCCGCACTGGCTATCGTGACCTTGACACCATGACAGCTGGCTTACAACGCAGCGACCTTATTATCCTCGCCGCTCGTCCGGCTATGGGTAAAACCACGCTCGTAACAAACCTTGCCTACAATGTCGCAACCATTGCTAAGCAACCAGTATTATTCTTTAGCCTAGAAATGAGTAAGGAACAACTTGTCGACCGCATGCTTGCAGATGCTTCGGGAGTCGACAGCTGGAATATTCGTACTGGAAATTTGAGTGACGATGACTTTACGAAACTAAGCGAAGCTATGGGTGAAATGGCCGAAGCACCAATTTACATCGACGATACACCTGGGCTCAGTGTCCTCGAAATGCGCACAAAGGCACGCCGTAAACACCACGAAACCCCCCTCGGACTCGTCATCGTTGACTACTTACAGCTTATGCAGACAGCCGGAAACTACAATGGTAATCGCGTGCAAGAAGTGTCAGAAATATCACGCGGATTAAAGCTCATCGCACGAGAATTAAACGTACCGCTGATTGCCATAAGCCAGCTTAGCCGTACAGTAGAGAGTCGTAACCCGCCCATTCCACAGTTGGCTGACCTTCGTGAGTCGGGAAGTATCGAGCAAGATGCCGATATAGTCAGCTTTATTTACCGACCAGGTTATTACGAACCAGATAATCCCGACTTGCAAAATCTAACCGATCTAATAATCGCCAAGCACCGTAATGGTCCGGTCGGTAAAGTACAGCTTTACTTCCATCCAGAACGGCTGCGTTTTATGTCGCTCGATAAACGTCATGACTAGTTAGATGTGATAAAATAATAGCTAGTACATGCAACGAAAAATATCAGAATTTTCTCTTTATCGATGGCGCTATGGTATTGGCTATTTATTACTAATCGCAGCATCGATTGCAGTATTATTTTTTGCCGCCCTCTACCTGCCGGGCGGTTTACGCGAGGAAGAACGAGCTTCGGCCATTACCAGTGGGGCACTCAACTATCAGCATTTTGAACCCTACATGGTCTTCAATTTGCCGTACCATATCGTGCAGCGAGCATCATTTGTTTTATTCGACATTTCAACCCTCTCAGTTAAAATACCCTCGTTAATTTTTGGATTTTTGGCAATTGTTGGAATGTACTTTCTGGTCGCTTCTTGGTTTCGCCGTAACGATGCTATTTTAACCACACTCTTAGCAGCAACACTACCAGCGTTCGTGTTTGCTGCACAAGACGGTACTCCAGTTATTTATTCGATTACCGTTGCGATTTGGCTACTTGTCAGCGCTACCTACGTTTCACGCCGACAGCGACCAACACTATTTTGGAAAATTGTTTTCTTCACTTTGCTCGCACTCAACCTATATACGCCCCTAGGAATTTATCTCAATTTAGCCATCGTAACAACAATCATTTTCCATCCACACATTCGCTTTACCGCACGCCGCCTTAGTGCTAACCGAGTTGTAACAGCAGCTACTATCGCGCTTTTGGTGCTGGTTCCGCTCATTTATAGTATTAGTATGCATCCTCGATTGGCCCTCGAACTAATTGGATTACCAACACAAATACCTTCAATTCTTACTAATGTTCAGCAGCTCACCAGCATTTATCTTGGCGTATTTGATCAAACTGCTAGCGTACTACTTTCCCCTGTGTTATCACTTGGCGTCCTGATGCTTGCACTCATTGGTTTGTATCGTTTTATTAAAATTAAATACACTGCTCGCAGCTACGTAATATGGTTTTGGCTCATCACCCTTCTTCCTGTCATCATACTCAATCCTAAGCATGCGCTGATGATCTTTCCAATTATCGTTCTCATGATCGCGATGGGAATCGGTACGCTTATCAAAGAATGGTACAAAATGTTTCCTCGTAATCCATACGCTCGGGCAGCAGGGCTGATGCCACTCACTTTGATAGTAATTGGAATTATGGCTGCTGGAGTTTTGCGTTACGCGACAGGTTATCACTATGTGGCGAGCACTGTATATAAGTTCAATAACGATTTACACTTACTTGATATTGCTCTAAGCGATACCAACAGTACATCTGACAAAAAGACATTGGTTATTGTTCCAGCCGATCAAAAGCAATTTTATAGTCTAACTGCTGTTTATGACAAGCGTTACCGCGTGACTACATCGGCACCTATGTCTATAGGCTCGACGTCGGTTGTTATTACAAATCAAGCCCCTCTCCCAGCAACGCTCTTTAAAGAGCCAACTCGCGTGCTAACACGTTCGACCAATAATGATGCTGACCGCTTCTATATCTATGCTGCCTCGACAAAATAACGTATAATAAAACAGATAATTTATGAAAAAGGGAGTTGATATATGGCATTAAATCAAATGAAGATGCTCAATGACTTGCGAAAAGCACAAAAAGCGCTTGCGAGTGAAATCGTTGAAGTTGAAGCGGGTGACGGGGCTGTTGTCGTGCAGATTACTGGTGAGCTTAAGGTCAAATCGATCAAAATTGACCCAGAATACGTTGATCTTAATGATATTCATGAACTCGAACATTGGCTCGAAATAGCAATTCGAGATGGCATGGCAAAAGCTCAAGAAATTGCCGCTGAAAAAATGAAACCGCTCATGAGCGGTCTCGGTAGCCTTGGACTCTAAGCACAGGGCTAGAGCTTCGTATGTCGTCAGTTTTACCAAAAGCCCTTGTTGATTTGATTGAGGAATTTAACCAGCTGCCAGGCGTTGGCGTGCGCACTGCTGAGCGCTACGCGTACTACTTACTGCGTGGCAACTCCCGTAAGAGCGAGGCGCTATCTAAAACAATTGCACGACTACATGATGGGGTAAAGATATGCCCGATTACCTTTGCTCTTATCGACCCTAACCTTGATACCTCTCCACTTTATTCTGGCAGGGACCGCGACCAAAGTCTCGTTGCCGTTGTTGAAGAACCGCTTGATATTGTGGCGCTAGAGCGAACCGGTCAGTTTAAAGGCACCTACCACGTGCTTGGCGGCGTTATTTCACCAATTGACGGTATCGGCCCCGAACAACTTCATATTCCTGAATTACTGGCCCGACTTACTAAAGACAAGGTATCCGAAGTGATTATTGCAACTAACTCCAGTGTGGAAGGCGAGTCAACAGCACTGTTTATTCAGCGTCAAATTACTGACGCAGGTATTGATACTCAAATTAGCCGTCTAGCTCGGGGCATTCCTGTCGGCGTCGATCTCGAATATGCCGATCAAATTACACTAAGTCATGCGCTAGAAGGACGACGCAAACTATAATACCTAAAATCATACACGTTCCTGATCTTATCGATATCCACCTTAGTTTGCGTGATTCCAGCACAGACGGATATAGATTACTTATGTATTCCCAGAGACCGCTGTCGGCATCGGTTTCACTACGATAGTAGGGGTGATAATCCTGACACATTTGCGATGGCCGTTAAGCATTCAGGTCGGACTCAAACTCTATCTCAGAACACCAGCGGTGGCTACACGCTCGGCACTAACCACCTCACTTGAGGCTACGCTGCTTCAGCGCTTTCATGTGCCTCTGTGCTATGCGCCTCAATATCGTGTTCATTTATCTCTCGGATTCTCTTTTGACTATATTCACTGAATGCCTTCTCAATCAAAACATCTCTCTGTGCCATATAGTCTGAATCATCCGGTTTACAATTGCGGTATCCCGTGTTTACTAAATAACTATGTGTAAAATCTACCAACTCTTTAACAATCCTATCGTCGGATGATGCAAGCCATGTTAAGTAATCAGAAAGACTTTCCGGTCCAGTTATTTTTTCCATTATACTTATGTTATCAGTTATTGTTATTAATGTCAAACAAATACGGTTCGCAGGTCGCAAAACACTTCGTAAATTGATACAATATATTCAATGTTTGAATCAACAAAGCAACTAGTTGATAATGCTCAGAAAATTATCGTAATCCAGGCAGAAAATCCAGACGGGGATAGTCTCGGTAGTTCGCTTGCACTCGAAGAAATTTTGAGTGATTTAGGTAAGACTATTGTGCTGTATTGTCCAGTGGATATTCCAAAATACCTACGCTATTTTCCAGGGTGGGATCGCGTTGTCTCAGATTTCGATACGAGCTCTGATCTTGCAATAATCGTTGACACATCGGCGGACATACTCCTTGGCAAAGTTCTCGAAACAACAGGCGTTCGGCACTTTCTCGAAACAATGCCTGTTATTGTGATTGATCATCACGCAAGCGAAAGTACACTTAGCTTCAACCACACGATGCTTGCAAGTGATGCCGTGGCGACAAGCCAGTTAATCTACGAACTGTCTTATAACGCGAACTGGAAAATTAACCCACAAGCTGCTGAGCACATGATGGCAGCATTAATGAGCGATAGCCTAGGTTTAACAACTCCAAATGTTACCGTCAGTAGCTACGAAACAGCGGCTCGTTTGAGTGAGCTTGGTGCAAGCAATGCTGCGATAGAAGATCGGCGACGTCAATTCATGAAAAAATCGCCTGAAATCCTTAACTACAAAGCAAAGTTAATTGAACGTATCGATTACCAACTCGACGGAAAACTCGCCATTGTTCATGTACCATTCGAGGAAATTGAAAAATATTCCGATAAGTATAACCCCGGAGCATTGATCGGTGACGAACTACGATTAGTGGAGGATGTCGAAGTAAGTTGTGTCATCAAAACCTACCCTGATGGCAAGTTGACCGCACGTTTACGGTCGAATTCACCTGTCTCAGAGCAAATCGCTGGGTATTTTGGTGGCGGTGGCCACCCCTACGCATCTGGTTTTCGAATTTACGAATCGATTGAAAAAACCATTTCTGAACTGATATCGGTCACGCAAAAAGTATTGGAGCAGCAGGTATGAAAATTTATAATACTATGACGCGCAAAAAGGAAGAGCTAATGCCGCTTGAAGCAAATAAGGTTCGACTTTACACCTGCGGTCTTACTGTATATAGTCAGCCGCATATTGGCAATTGGCTAGGCTATATTTATTGGGATGTCCTTGTACGCGTCTTACGCGCCAAAGGCTATGACGTTGAACGTACACAGAACATCACCGATGTTGGACATTTAGTGAGCGATGATGATAGCGGTGAGGATAAAATGGAAAAGGGCGCAAGGGCCGAAGGCATGACTGCTTGGGATGTCGCAAAAAAATATTCCGACATTGCAGAGCATGAAGCCTACGATCTACTCGGATTAATTCGTCCGGATCATCTCGTGCCGGCTACAGATTATATTGATAAACAAATTCAATTTGCCGGTGAACTCGATAAGAAAGGGTACCTTTATCGAATTGACGATGGCATGTACTTTGATACCAGTAAGTTAGATGACTACGGTAAACTCGCTCGTCTCGACACCGAAGGGCTACAGGCTGGCGCGCGAGTAGATATGACTGGCAAGAAACACCCGACTGATTTTGCTGTCTGGAAATTTTCACCACCAAGTCAAAAACGCGACATGGAGTGGGATAGTCCGTGGGGCACGGGATTTCCTGGTTGGCACCTCGAATGTAGTGTCATAGCTCGTGAAACGCTGGGCGATACGATTGACATACATACAGGCGGCATTGATCATATTCCCGTTCATCATACTAACGAAATTGCGCAGTCGGAAAGTGTTACCGGTAAACCATTTGCAAACTTTTGGGTACACAACAATCATATTAAGGTAGATGGCCAAAAGATGGCAAAAAGCCTCGGTAATATTTATACGCTCCAAGACATCATCGACCATGGATATTCGATGGATGCATTTAAACTGTTAGTACTTAGCAAACACTACCGCACAGAGGGTAATTTTACATGGGACATTTTAGACGCAGCTGAAAACCGCTTGATGAATTGGCGAAATTATGCCGCGTTGCGACATCAGACCCACGATACACTGCGCAATGATGACGAAAAAGATAACGACGACAAATCTATATCACTATTAGCAACCCGCCATGCCTTACTTGAAGCCCTAAATGATGATCTCGACACTGTAACTACGCTTATGATTATTGATGAGGCCTTTAGCAAACTAGATAACATATCGCTTGATCATATTCACCAATCTTCACTTGTTGAATTAGTTGAATCAATCGACGAGTTACTCGGTCTCGAACTCATAACGTTAACTCCCGATGTTAGTGATGATATAAAGCGACTCATTATTGAGCGCGAGCGTGTGCGAGATGAAAAAGATTGGCAACGCTCAGACGAGTTGCGCGACAAGATTTTAGAACAGGGAATCACTGTTCGCGACACGCAATCTGGTAGTATCTGGAGTTATGCCAAATAAATTGGAATTACCTTGTGGTTTTTTTGAGGAGTTTCGCTAATGGACGTTTACTTCGCTCGCGTTTTTTATGCATGTCAGCCAAGTATTGTTCGAGTAGCACCTTGATTGCACCGGCAATCGGAATAGAAATAATACCGCCAGCTAGTCCAAACAAATAGAGCCCTATAGTAACGGCCGCAAGTACCATCAAAGGAGAAAGCTCAACATATTTCGACTGGATTGTCGGTGAAATAAAGTTGTTCTCAATTTGCTGATAAACAACAAAGTAGATTGCATAGATTATTCCAGCTGGAACGCTATTGATTAGTAACAATAGCGTAATTAATATACCTCCAACAGTTGCACCAAACATTGGAATAAGTGAGAAGACAAACGAAATTGCTGCCGCTGGAATTGCCAGATTACCCGGTACGCTTGCAATAAACAAACTAAGAATAAACACTGCGACACCCGTACAGAGCGCTCCGATACTTGAAACAGTAAGCTGGCCAGTTACATAACCAGAAACAACTCGGTGGATCTTCATTGCCAACGTGCGGTGCGATTCCATTGTTTCCTGATCGTCGTAAAGCCCCCAGATTTTCCTCATCAAATCCGGACCTTCAATCAAAATCAAAAACGTCAGCACGAGCGTCAAAAATACCATACCAATCACACCAAATAACGATCCAACACCGCTGATAATATTCTTACCAGCGTTTGAGAGCCAGCTGCTTATGTTGTCTTTAAAGTTTTCAACCGCTTTATCTACTTCTGTTTGTAACTGGTATTTTTCAACCAAGCTGCCGACTCCGTCCCACTGGTTTGAGACTGAGTCAACCATTGAAGGGACGGCTTCGATAAATTTACCGGTCTGCTGAGAAACTGGTGGAATTACAAGCAGCGCAACCGATATTAATAAGCTAACAACTACTAAAAAGGCGATCGCAGTAGCCCCAATTCGGCTCTTTCCTGGAATATACTGTCGCAGACGATTTACCGGTCCGCTAAGTGCTAAAGCCAAGAAGGTAGCAGCCCCTAAAATAATAAGAGCTGTACGTGCAAGATAAATCAAATAGATCGCAAATAAAAATCCAATCACTACCAACCAAAAACGAACGAAGGTTTTGGTCTCGATCTCAATACGAGTTTTCATACCTTTAGTATACTACACTTATAGCATTGCGATAGTCGCAAGAAGCATCAAGGTAGCTACGCCCGCAGCAACCGTCAATAAGCCAACTCTATTAGGGTAGTAGTCCACTTTGTTCGAAACAGTCCGCTTGGTCGATTTTTTGATCGGTTTCTTAGCTTGCTTTGATGCTGGTTTGTTGACCGATACTGAGCGTGATGATATAGATTTTTTTGCCATAAGCACTAGTATAATGCGCCATTCACGTTTTAGCAAATGAATTAATTATTGTGTGTAATTGTATAAAGACTAATCCACTGCTCAGGCGTCACTTCTGAAGGTTTACACCCCGGTGAAATCCCACACTGGATCAGTGGCAGAGAAAGGAAAAAAATTTGTTCGGCGAAACAACGAGCTACAAAATCACCATAAGACGCCTTGACATGAAAGGGAAGTAACGGTTGAGCGTGCTGCTTTAGTTCTAACAGTACTGTATCTACAGCTGGTGGCGGAGTAAAATCGGCTTTAGAAAGGGGCCGACGAATACGACTTGAAAAAAATGGAGCGATTTGAGCGCCCAATGCACTAGTAAAATGATGATCGCTGGGCACTACTTTGCGAGCAAACTGTCGCTGCACAATCAAACAAATCGTCGTCGGTGGATTAACGTCAACTATTAACTTCTTTACTAGACTCGAACTAAGAGAAAAAGGTGGGTTTGAAAATACCTTATACGGCGTACTTGGCAGAGTCACACCTAGGATATCTTCTTCGATGACCCTAACATTATGCAAACCATGTAGGTTTTTTCGCAGTAATCTAATAGCACTAGGCTCAATTTCAACAGCTACAACTTCACGGCAGCGACGACTCAGCACACTACTAATAACACCACTACCCGCGCCGAAATCATACACTAAATCTTTTTTACGAATATTGCTGTGTCCTACCAGCTCCGCCGTAAGCCGTGGTGAACGAAGATAGTGCTGGTCATATTTATGCGAGCGACTCATGCCACTACTATAGCAAATAGCGTATACTTGAAGACATGGAGAAATTTGCTCTGCGCCGTTTGGGTAAACAAAAGCGAAAATCGCTCTCAGAAGCTGATTACATCGAAAAAAGTGCAATAATTACACAGAAGTTGATCGATTTAATTGACTGGAATTGCACGAAGACGATTAGCTGCTATCAAGCCCGTAAATTATGGAACGAGGTCGAGACCGAGGCGTTTATCGATTACGCACGGCTTAATCATCCCACTATCAGAATTGACCTGGTTGATCAATCTGCCAAGATACCGTTACCTGTACGAATCTACGACTGCATCATCGTGCCGGTCGTTGCTTTTGATAGCAAGGGTAACCGAATTGGGATGGGGCAGGGATGGTATGATACTTTTCTGGCCTCTCAAAAAACAACCCAAAAGATTGGTTTAGCCTTTGATTGCCAGAAAATGCCACTCCTACCTTGCGAACCACACGATCAGCAGGTGATGATCGTTACTGAATCAGGCAACTTTTCCTAGCCCAGGTTGATCGTCTTGAGGATTAGCAATTTTGTATATGCCAAGATGTTGCTCTAGTTCATCACACCGACGAGAAAGATCGGGTATTTCAATTTCATATGCATCAATAAACTCTTTTACTGCGGGTTTTTCTAGCCACCTCATAAATCGTTTTAAAGCCTCATGTTCGGCACGATTAACCTCAAATCTTCCAGGCATCGTCAGATGATGTTCAGTATCACGACCAATGGCTTTTAAAATTAACTCTACTTTTGTACTATCGGCAATTCTTCGTTTGCTGTCTTCTGGCTTAGGGTTGTAAATATTATAAAAATCATCACTACTCTTTATTATATCTACCGGAGTTTTGCTTGAATGTATAGCATCACGGTACGTCTTCGAACTAATTACTTGCCCGTCAATTCCGATTGGCTTACTCATTAACCAAAGCATCTCTGCTCCCATAGCTTGCAAGTTACGCTCTTTATCGCCAAAATCAAACGCTTCAAGTAGTAACTTAATGTGGAGCGGAGTCACTACCCCTTGATGCTGCAAGAAAGACGGACGCGGTGTCTGATGGTGCACATTATCGATCGCCGTCTCTAGTCCATCGTGCAGCAAAGCAACTACCGTAGCGATCTCCTTCTCATCAGTATCTTCAATCAAGCTAGTGGCTACAAGTGCAGCAATACCAATTGTGTGGATAACATACGGGTCGCCCGTAGCTCTTTTCTCACCAGAATGTGCAAAAAGCATCATCAGCGCGGCAGCAGTTTCGAGCCCATTTTGGTCACCATCAAGACGATTAGTGGGCGAGTCTTTTGCAAAGGCAATTAAAGGTTCTAAGCGCTTTACTTCGCGAGCTTCTGCCTCTGCCCATAATACCTCCACTACATCAGGGTGTAAGAAAGTGCTCATTGCTGCGACCTCTCTAGAATCTGCTTCAGGATCAAGATAGTGCGCTTCAAGTGCAAGCACCTTAAGAAGAGGCGTTTCATATTGCGCGCCGATTGGCTGCTTATCCGGCATTTTACCCGCTAGGACATCAAGCAACTCGTTTGTGTAACTAGTGCGCCTTGAATTAGGATAGTAATGATCTTTAAGAACAAGTGGCAGTTCAGCCACGTAATAACTCATTCATTGCTTTCCATAATACTCCGGCAACTCTGATTTTGACAAGTATCTTATTGGTTTTTTGAGGCATTTTATTGGTTTTGATGACCACCGCAACAAGCCGCACACACAATAATCAGGTAACGTAACAACAGCTGTGTCGATCTGAACGGCACCAATACTGCCAAATTCGACATCTGGATGAGTATGTTAATTGTCCTGTGTCATCACATAGCAGTGGCTTCCGCTGCGAGTGAGTCAGTTGGGTATTTTGTGAATATAACGTGTATCAATATTGTGTCATCGAATACTCTTGGCACTATATCCGCAATAATAGAACTAAAACAAACCTATTTTTGCAGAGGTGTGTTTGATACTATCGAATTTGGCTGGGCATAAGGGACGATTATAGAACTTTGATTGGACTAGATAACTTAGGCGTTGTAGAAATAGAAGACGATAATGAGGACGTGGAGAATAGCGATGTTTAAGCGACTATTCTCCAAAAGCCTCGATACAACCGAGCTATGCACCTCACGACTATTTGATAACGAAATATTCTACAAAGCATTCATCGGAGATCTTCGGCGCGCAAACCAAAACATATATATTGAGAGTCCGTTCATA
>JBDHUM010000010.1:0-33519 GCA_039809125.1 Saccharimonadaceae bacterium (SeqCode)
ACAGGACCGGGTAATGACATTAGGTGCATAGCTTTTACCATATGGTAAAAACCTGCGTAGTCAAGTGTGTATCCGTACACTGTTTTTTTAATAAATTGATGCTGCAACAACACTTTCAAGTGGTATGAGTAAAGATTGGTTTCTTGGTTACTTGGCCTCATGTCACGAAAACGTGCAAATTCCTGGTGATACAGTACTGTAAGAATTTGTTGCTCGATTGGATGCTTTGGAGTGAATATTTTTTTCATTAATTTGAGTCAAAAAATTAATTTCTCTTACTAATATTATCATGAAAATATATCTTATAATATGAAATTTTCTTTCAATTATTTGAGTCAAAATATTACTTAATATATTTTACTGCAACGAAATTTATTTGACATCTGTCGTTCAACCAGCGTTGTTCGTAGGTAGTAAGAATTTTGTAATCGCTCCTTAGTGAAGACTGGGGTAGATTAAACGATAGCTCGGTGATTTGCCAGTTCATATAGACAAATTGCTCCAAGCTCCAACAAAAGAAATCTCGATGATCATGCTTTAGGTACAATATCCCATCTGGTTTTAGAATTCGTTGGTACTTTTTAATAAATGTTGAATGTGTCAAACGCCTACCAGCACTGCGCTTTTTGGGATAAGGATCGGCAAAGTTAATCCAGATTGATTCTATTGAGTACCTAGAGAATAGTTTGTCAATTTGATCAGCTCTAGCCCGCAGGAAAAACACATTTGTAAGACCAGCTTCTAAAGCAGCGTAAGCGCCTTTTTGCAATCGATCGGCTTTCACATCAATAGCAACAATTACCTTATTTGGATAACGCCGCGCCAATTCGACGCTGAATAATCCCGTACCAGCGCCAACTTCAACATAATCAACTGATCGCTTTTTCCACTTATCAAACTCGAAACAATTATCCGCATTAGAAAACTTGGCAAATTTATACTTTTTGCGCTTTCTTGTAATGACAAATCGTTGCGGATCAATGAAGTCCCTCACCGTAGTTTTTCGATCGTTCCGTCGTTTTTTACTTTAATCAATGATGATGGTGTGTCATCAGTGACAGTACCTCCATCGACATAGATATCGACACCATCCCCAAAATAGTCATACGCTTCATCAATTGTCCGAGCCGGGGGCATCGACTGAATATTAGCACTTGGCGCAATGAGTGCCCCGACCTGTCGGATAACCGCCAGTAGCTCTGAATAATCAGGCATTCTATATCCAAATTCAGAATTACCCCGATGCAGCCAAACCGGTGCTTGTTTATGATCTGCAGGTGTGGCGAGTGTTACCTTTCCTGGCCAAACCTGCTTTGAATAATTATACTCAGCTGGAGGCATACTATTAAACATTTGACTGTGGCTTGCTATCAACACAATAGGCGACTTGCCATCATCTCTGCCTTTTAGCTTAAACACGCGTTCAACAGCTTGTTTATTAGCAGCATCCGCTAAAATACCATATATAGTATCGGTACGTGCTACTACAACACCACCTGCTTTAAGACACATTACCACATCAGGGTCTAACAAAAATCCGATTTTTTTCATTCCATCTATTTTATCACAATCGTACTTGTTTTTCTCTGTTAAATATGACACAATAGAACAAGCTTACGTTAAAAATAAATACTATGGAAACGACAATTTTTACACAAATCGGATTCGTAATTGCGGCAGCTGCGGCCATATCAATTGTGATGCACCTGCTAAGACAACCGCTGATTATGGGTTATATCCTGACTGGCGTTATTGTTGGGCCAAGTGTACTTGGACTTATTCAAGGCGACGAAGCAAGGCACGCTTTTGAAACATTTTCAGAAATTGGAATCGCGTTGTTACTATTTATTATTGGCCTTGGCCTCAATATTAGTGTCATAAAAAGTCTTGGTAAAGTATCGATTACAACCGCTGCAATCTTACTCGTAGCAGTCGGGTTTACTGGTCATATTGTTTCGCTCGCCCTCGGCTTTGATAATACAACGTCAATCATAATGGGAATTGCCCTTTTCTTCAGTTCAACTATTATTATTTTAAAAGCGCTCAGTGATTCTCATGAGTTAGGCCGACTCTACGGACAGGTAGCGATTGGTGTTATTCTGGTAGACGACATTGTTGCTACTATTGCTCTTGTTACTGTTGCAATGATGGCTCACGGCGATGCAAATATTACGGCGCTTGGCCTGATGAGCTTAAAAGCACTTGGTTTAGCTTTAGCCCTATACGTTGTCGGTCTGCACATTGTGCCAAAAATCGGTAAGTTTTTAGCCCGTTCAAGCGAACTGCTTTTTCTGTTTTCGATTGGCTGGGGACTCAGCATCGCAAGTCTCTTTGACATGGCTGGATTTTCACATGAGCTTGGCGCTCTATTTGCTGGAGTGAGTTTAGCTGGTCTACCCTACGCCACTGAAATGGCCACAAAACTAAAACCGCTGCGCGACTTTTTTATTGTTCTATTTTTTGTCTATCTAGGCGAACTATTTACTTTCGATAAGTTTACGGCCGCACTGCTGCCTGCGCTTGTACTTTCGGCAATTGTAATGATTGGAAAACCGCTATTTGTTATGAGTGGACTAGGCTTACTCGGATATACAAAATCTACCGGCTTTAAAGCAGCAATTCATCTGAGTCAAATTTCAGAGTTTTCAATTATATTAGTGATTTTTGCAGCTAGTACCGGCCTAATCAACCAGTCGGCCGTGGCGGTTATTACATTGGTTGCACTCATCACCATTGGTATTTCAACCTACATGATGAAATACGATGATAATCTATATAAAAGACTCGAACGATATCTAGATATTTTTGAGCGTAAGAACATTAAGGAGCGCAAGAAATCGGCGCGCCGCTATCCAGCCGTTTTGTTTGGCTACCACAAAGGCGGGCACGAATTTTTACAAGCCTTCCGCGATATGAACTTGCGGTATCTAGTAGTCGATTACAATCCTGACATTATTGAGCACTTGGAAACTCAAGGCATTCGTCATGCCTTTGGTGATATGAACGACGAAGAATTCTTGAACGAAATAGGCGTCGTACACTCAGAGATTGTTGTAAGTACACTCGGAGATCTGCGTCTTAACATGAGTCTATTAAAATATCTGCGCCGTCATAGCAGCAAAGTAAGCTTTATCTGCCATGCTCTGTCTTACGAAGATGCAGCCCAACTATACGATGAGGGTGCGAGCTACGTTAGTTTGCCACACTATATTGGCTCTGAAAGGATTAGCAATTTTATCAAACGCCATGGCGTCAGCCACAAAGCCTTGTCAGGTTACCGTGATCGTCATTTGATTACCATTGGTAGACACGCACTATACGCAACAGAAGATACAAAATAGGTGCATGCTATACTAACCATATGAACGATATTGCAACATGGATAAACGAGCACTGGTTACGGGCAGGTGCAATAATTTTAGTTGGAATACTCATCTACTATGTTGGCGTAAAAATTGTTACTTTACTAGTGCATCGTGTTGTACGCGTCAGTGGTAAACATCATGTTTGGCATGAAAAAGATATTCAAAAGCGACAAAACACACTCGATAGTTTATTCAAAAATATTTGGCGGATCATCGTTGTGATCACATTTGGCTATACATTATTACAGCTGTTTGTACCTGATATTCATACTGCTCTTGCACCGTTATTTGCCAGTGCTGGTATTATTGGTATTGCTTTAGGTTTTGGAGCTCAATCACTTATAAAAGACTTTTTAAGCGGAATCTTTATAATATCCGAAAACCAATACCGAGTTGGTGACGTTGTTGATTTAGAAGGAGCCACGGGAACAGTCGAACGAATCAGCAGCCGAAGCACAGTATTAAGAGATATTGAGGGCAACGTGCACTTTATTCCGAATGGCCTTGTCGGTCACGTTATCAATAAGACAATGGGCTACAGTATGGCGCGATTGGTAATTTCAGTTGTTCCTGAAACCGACATTGAGAAAGCAAGCGAAATTATAAATACAATTGGTCAGGAGATAACAAAAGAAGAGAAATGGCAGAATAAAATTATTGAGGCTCCCGCCTATGTCATGCTCGGCGAGCTAAGCGCCACGGCGGTTGATTTAATTGTATCCGGCAAAGTGCAGCCAAGCGACCAATGGTCGGTAAATGCCGAGCTACGCCGTCGGATTTTGCGTGAATTCGAAAATCAAAATATTGAACTAGGAATTGGATCATCGCAAACTACAATCGTACCAAGAATTCGTAAGCAGCAATAAGTTAGGCTGTTCATCTAAACTATTCTATTTGTTATCAAGACCACTAAATCGTAAAGCGCCGTTACTAAGTGCGTCTCCTGAAAACCCTTCGTTATCAATTGCTTTTTTCATTTGTTCATCATAGAGTTTTTTGTATTCATCAAACGATTGTTTGTTAAGGGTGCCAATTGGAGAATAGCTTTTGGTCTGGTTATCTCGATTAATTTTATTACGCACTGCTTGGTAGTCTGGTCGACTTAAATCAAGCTGTGCAGTGCCACTGCTATTATAAAGCGTCATTGCAATTGTAGCCATAACAATGGCTAGAAGGACCGCTCCGGCAATCATTAGAAAAAACTTATGCGCTTTAATCACTTCTTTTGTGTCAGCTACAGCCTGGTTTGATTTGCTAATACCATCCACTACAGCCATCCGTGTACCTTGGCAACAGCATCAATATTAGTTTTGTATTGTCGTAGTAAACTATTCAATTGTGAGACACTTTCATATACAGCGTTACGCAGATTACGTGCAGTCACAATAGTTGAATAGTAACGAATTGGATCATTCTTGCAATCAATCGCAAGTGCTTCACTAACTGTTGACTCATAGGTTATGTATCTATCTGCGAAATCTTTAATTTGCTTTTTGTAAGCTACCGAGGTTGAGGCCAGCTCAACACTATCGAACCCATTGAGCGCAACCCGGCTAATGAATGGCGCCATCACTCGAGTTGAGATATTTTCGTAACGCTGCCCCATATTGACTCTTGTCAGTGCATCATAACTATGAACTTGCTTAAGAATAGACTGAGATATGCTACAGTTTTCTTGAATAATGTTAATTTGATCGTCGGTCAAAATCAACCCATTATCACTCAGGGCCAAAGTAGAGGCGGGAGCACTCAGCACAAAAGTAAATGAGAAAAGGATAAATAGTATACGTCGCATCTACTCTCATTATCGAGGTTTTTAGCTACTTCGTCAATCGATATGTAGTTTTGTATGGTTCAATTAAACCATCTGCTAACAATCCCTCGACTGCTACACTATATCGGTTGTCAAGCGCAAGATCAGCCAGTGGACTCTTTCTGGCAAGTCGTTTGATAATCACGCCGCGCATTTCTCTTAGACTCCCTGCTAGTTTGGGCTGTTTTTTGTAGTGCTTACTACGATGAATATTTGAAGGCACATGTAGCTTCAACCATCTGCCATAGTCCATTAATGCCCAGTAAAACTCTCTCGGGTTTGTATGATCAATCGTTGCACTGAGCTTTTCAATTATACGAGCGTCTGAAACTCTTTCTTCGCCTACAAAAAAATGGTGTAAATAAACCGTCCGAATATTAGTTTCAATGAAAAGTGCTGGTTTGTTAAACGCATAGGCCATAACTGCTCCAGCCGTATTTCTGCCAACACCAGGTAAATGTAACAGTTCCTTAATTGTTTCAGGAAGTGTGCCATTCGCTACCAATTGCTTTGCCGTCTGATGCAGATAACCGGCCCGACGATTATAACCGAGACCTTGCCAGGCAACTAACACTTCAGCAAGCGGAGCATCAGCCAAAGCTTGCTGATTAGGGAATAGTTTCATAAAATGCTCGAATTTTGGCACTACCCGCACGACCTGAGTTTGTTGCAGCATAAGCTCGCTGACAAGTACTGAATAAGCTCGCGTATCGCGACGCCACGGCATGTCACGATATAACTCGCGCCCTTTTTCGCGCACGACTCGCCTGAAGTCATCATACCTCACGCTATTTTACCTTAGTTTTGTACAGAAATCAGTCTATTTTATGTTGCGCTTAAAGTCTGCTTTAACATGCTTTGCAGTAACTTCGCTATCATGCTTCATATGAGCTGCACGTTCTTTGGCTTCACTTGCAAGCTGACTTGCTTCCGCCTGGACTACTTTTGCTGAATTAGTAGCACTTTTCGCCATACCTCGTGCTTCTTTTTCAACTTTAGCAGCACCTTGTTTAAAACTTTGCACACCTTCTTTAGTTGCGCGTTTGAGTTGAGCTTTCTTGACGTCAGCCTCAGATTTTAAATCATTAGCTTTATTTTTTAGATCAGCTCGGGTTTCTTTGCCTGCTTTTGGAGCAAACAGTAATCCCGCTACATACCCAATTACCGTTGCAATAACTACTTTACCAAATGTCTTTGCCATACTATTCCTCTCTTATTTTATTACTAGCGACGTAAGCTGCGAATCGCACTAGCAGCTTCTGTGAATACTTTTGTTGGACTTAACCAAGCGGTCGCTTCACTAAGGTTTTGCGTAGTCTTGTCTATGTTCTTTGCTACTTTATTAAGCTTTACCACTACAAAGGTAACAGCAACTAAAAGCGCAAGAATAACCACTGAAAGCAAAATGACTGTTATTGTTAGAAGAGTGATAATTGTTTCCATTCTCAGCTCCTTTCTGCACCTATTATACCATTTTTACGTATTGTCTGTAGAATAATTGGCCAATAAAAAACAAGGCAAAAAAATGCTGTAAAAAAATGGCCAATTGTCGGAACAACATGCCTTTTTGCACCGCGTGCCACAGCATAATTTGACTTCACAACGCCATCAATTAACGGTACAAAACTATTGACAACTCCGTTTGGAACTCTATCCGGTATCAAGTCGCGTGCTTGAATTAAAGCAGGCGCCTTTTCTTGAATTGCCTTGACTATAGGCATATCATTGGTCGCTACTCCGCAGATGGTAGCAATTTTTTTTACCTCAGGCAAACGCGGATCAAGCAATGTTAAAGCCGCGGCTGCGCCTGCGCTTTCGCCAATCACTGAGACGGCTTGGTATCTTTTTACGACCCCAACAATATGCTCGTATTTTTTCTGATAATCTCTTCCGTCCGTCCAGTCCATCACTATAAACTCTACTCGCACTCCGCCAAGTCTCCATATACGCAAGCAGACTTTTCGAAACCAATCATATTTGGTGCCAAGTCCTGGTATGTAAACGACCGTCGGTTTTGCCATCTTTTTAGTATACTAAATGTATGAATGCAAGGCTTACGACAATCAGTGCTATCGTTGCCTTCGTTGCACTAAAGATGGTACGTTTTACAACCTATATTGGAGTTGCTGTTGTATTAGTATTGATCATTGCCACTGCTCTGGCCGCATTTAAAGTCTCAGCCTGGTTCTGGCTGCTTCTGCTACCACTACTATTGTTCTTTGCTGTGGGTATGTTATTACGAAAGTTCATCGTCTTTATTATTGCTAAAATCTACCGGCACCCATTCACCCGTGAACAACGACTAGTACTCGACAGCTTCACAACTAAAGTTATCGGCCTAACTGAAGTGCGATCGACTCCATTACCAATTTTTGCTCTAATCACTATCAAGGACCTCCTTTTACACCGCGACGCAACCTTTCTTAAAAAAATCGTTACTGATACTGGTAGTTTACGGGATGATCTACGCAAAATTGAAACGCTTTTTGACCCAAAGGTTAAATAGACTCAATCATTTTCACAGAATCTATTTTTCATATAGTATAAATGTTCAACTGGAGTATTTAGTAGAGTATTGATATCATTATTTTATTGCCCTTTTCCACTCACTACTCCTTTAGAGCTATCCTTACTGTTTTAGGTTGTAACATTTTCTAAAAAAGTAATCAGTTTTGTATCAGGGTGCCAGGCGGTTGATATCACGCGGAAATAAGGTGGCTTCTTTAACATTGCCAAGGCCGATAGTTTTTTGTACCAACCTATCGATTCCAAAACCGCAGCCGCCGTGTACCGGCAGGCCGTATTTAAATGCTTGTAGGTAGTATTTAAAACCGTCGAGCGTGACATCAATCCCGACTGCCTGCATTTGTTCGACCATTTTCTCATAGTTGTTTTCGCGTAACGGTACGGTTGCGATTTCAAGACCACGGAACAAAAGATCGGCCCAAGCAACAGTGTTGTCGTCTTTAAACTTATGATAAAATTTGCCAGCTTCACGCGGAAAATCAGTTGCGTAAACAAGGTCACTACCGAGTTGTTTACGGGCATGCTCGGCAATCCAACGCTCCTCGTCAGGTATTAAATCTTTTTCGCTCGTCGTGTCGGTGCCGGTCGCTTTCGTATACATTTCGTGGATCTCAGCAATAGTGAACTGTGGCACATCGTCGGTTAATTTCAATTCGGGAGCGTTGAAACTGCGTAGATCATCAGTATGCTCATCATATATTCGCTGTAAAACATTTTTTGTCATATCGGCCACCATTTTTTTGACCTCGTCATGATTCTTGATGAAGCCCATCTCAATATCGAGCATTGTTAGTTCAGTTAAGTGTCGCGTGGTTGCACTCGGTTCAGCCCGATAGCTATGACCAATTTCAAAAACCCGTTCAAAGGCACCCACCATAATTTGTTTAAAAAACTGTGGACTTTGTGCCAGTGTAGCCACTTGTCCAAAATAATCAAGTTTAAAAACTTCAGCACCGCCCTCAGTCGGTGCACCGAGGAGCTTCGGTGTATCAATTTCGACAAACTCTTGGCTACGTAAAAACTCACGAATATAGTGCACCATATCGGCTCGAATTCGAAAAATCTTCTGTTCCTGCAGATTACGAATATTGAGGATACGATACTCAAATAAGCTATCGAGATTCTCTGATTTGTGACTAATTGGCTTATCGATTTCAATCGGCGGCTCATCGGTTACCGGCGATAAGACCGTAAGACTGACACCGTGCAGTTCAGCTCCGCCCGGTGCACGACTATCGGCCACTACCATACCTGTCAGTTCCAGAACTGTACCAATTTGCATACCGCGCAGTTTTTCGAGTTCATCTTTGCTGTCAACTAGTATTTGCGTGACGCCGCTACGATCGCGAATGCTAAGAAAATTTAAACCACCAAGCAGACGCTTTTTATGTAACCATCCCGAAATAGTAATCGATTGTCCGACGTTACTAACCACGTCGCGCGCAAGTATTCGTTTCATCTGTATCTATTTTACCACTGTTTCACTATACATCGCTACCTTTGGACGAAAGATTATTCTTACGCGGATTGCGAGCGGCAACGGCACGTAAATCATCATGTGCCGCAAATTCATCGACAATCTTGCGCCCAATAAGCTGTTCAACTGCGTCCTCAATTGTAATTACTCCCATAGTTTCGCGATAATCATTAATCGCAACAAGTAGGTGTCGACGGTGTTTAATACAAGCGCTCAGTGCGTGGTCGAGCAATTGATCTTCGTGAATGTAGAGAACTTTTGGCTCCATGATGTCTTTGACCGTTTTTGAATCCTTATCACGAAGTGCTACCAATCCATGCAAATGCAGCATGCCTACGATGTGGTCAATGTCACCATCAAACACTGGAAAGTGGCTATGCCCTGTTCGATACAATCCATCAAGCACTAGTGGACCAAGTAGCTCATGCATACCGATTGCTTCCATGACGCTGCGCGGCGTCATATAGTCTTTCACTTTTTTAGCCTCAAAACTCAGTGAACTTTCAATAATTAGTCTCTCATGGGCTGTCAGCAGGTTTTTTGACTCATCAACTAAATGCTTAAACTCTTCTCTAGAAGTTATTTGATTGTGGCGTTCAGTTTCAAAAGCTCCTCTAAGTGGCCGAAGAAATCGGCGGATAGACTCAGTAAACGAAAGGATTGCTTGCTCGTGACGATCGTATTGTACCTGAAATATCCGAGCAATAAACGCAGATGAGGCGATCCGTGTGTAGGTGAGCGCAACCCCTAGAGCTGCGATAATTCCCCAAAACCAACCGAGCCAGTTTACTAACACCGCAACCAATGACACCAGTAGCCAAGCGGCGATAATACGCTGCATTGTTCGAACATCAGGATATAGGTCAGTCCGACGCCACTCGACGCGCGCGCTTTCATCATTGGCTTCAACTCGCCGTAAAAGTTCGTAGCTACTAAGACTACTCTTCTTCGGTTGCACACTAGCAATCACAATTAGTAGCATAAAAAGCAGAATTGATAGCATAATCATACAGTTATTGTAGCTTATTACTCTATAAAAGTGCTACAATAAACTCTAAAGAAAATGAAGGAGGCAAAACGGAAATGACAAAACAAGCATGGATTATTTTCTCCGCTTTGTGTGTATTAGTACTTGGAGGCTTGATATTTTTGTCACAGCGCGACAACATCAACGTTGACAGTGTTGATCTAACGGCAGTTCAACAACCGTCAAAACAAAGCGGTAATATCGGTGACCATGTATATGGTAATGCAAACTCAGCGGTAAAGATTATCGAATACGCAGACTATCAATGTCCTGGCTGTTCCAGCAGCTCACCCATCCTAAAAACTGTTAGTGAAAAATATAAAACTAAATTAGCGTTTATATTTCGTAATTATCCGCTTACAAGCGCTCACCCCAACGCTCGCGCGGCAGCAGCCGCCGCCGAGGCAGCAGGTTTGCAAAATAAGTTCTGGGAAATGCATGATCTACTTTTTAGCCAGCAATCGGCCTGGAAAGACCTTAGTAGCACTGAGCGCACCGATAAGTTTGTTAGCTATGCCACTGGACTTTCACTCGACAAAGATAAATTTTTGAGCGATATGCAATCAACAAACGTAAAAAGTAAAATAAACTACGATCTAGCCCTTGGCAAGAAAGCACAGGTAAAAAGCACGCCAACAATTTACGTCAACTCTACATCCGCTGAATTGTCCGTCAAGGATGGTAAGCTTGTTCCCTATAACAATCAAGACCCATACGTCTGGTCAAATGCTGAGATGTTCGAAAACCTCATGATTATCCCTGAGCTTAAAAAAGCTGGTATTGCAGTAGACTAACGTTTTTGCCGTCTACTGGAATAAGTAAAACACCCCGGTGCCTTGGGGTGTTTTCTTGTTTGAAAGATCACTCTTTCTTTAGCTATAACGCTCGTATCTAATGTGCGATATACAGCTGCCAGTTGGCAGGCACCACATCCACCGCGATCTTTTTGCTACCAGAAGTAACAAAATTGATTGCTATTGGCATGTGTTTTCTCCTTTGTACCATGTGGTACATCATCATGCTTATTCAACGTCATTTGATTTTGGAGCTCGACCCGCTATTCCCAAAAAACTAAACTCATTGATTTTACTAAGCACGCGAACGTCATGATATCGAAAAATCCTAACAGTGATCAAGCATAAGCAGGCCATTATTAACCCTTTCACAAAGACGTAAGCAATTTGATAAAGAAAAGAATCGTTCTTTAGCTTGACTGTTGTTATATATTCAACATATTGATTTAGTGAGCTGCACCGCCAATAGATTGTTTATCGCGTAGCCTTTTGTCGGGTAGTTGAGTAGCTAGGATTATCCCAATAAGCATGAGTCCGGCTGATAACCAAAAAATACGATGCAGTGAAGCGGTAAAAGCATCAACAACATCACGACGAAAGGCGGTCTGTTCACTCGTTAATTCATTAATTTTTGCCTGCGTTACTGATTGTGGTATCGGTAACTGAGTAAGCGACTTGGTCACGCCTTCGCGGATCGCTGCATCCTGTGTATTAATTGCAAGCATTGTATCGGCTGTAATGTCTTCTCCGAGCATTGCGCTGCCTTGCGATGATTCCCTAAGTGTTTCAAAATAAGGTATTTTTGATGGTTCTCCCATTGCGCCTATAATCCCAGCCGTTAGTACGCCGCTCATGAGAGCCGTACCAATTGTTGATCCAAGCCCGCGAAATAATTGCACACTAGAGGTAGCTGCACCGAGATCTTTCTGTCCAAATTCATTTTGTACCCCAAGTGTTAGTACTGGCATTACCATGCCAAGACCTATTCCTGCAAAAAACATTATCACTGCCTCCTGGAGGTATACCGAATCAGGCTGAAGCGTTGTCAAAGTAGCAACACTTATCGTTGCGAGCGTCAGACCGGCAATAATAAACGGCTTATAGCGTCCCGTTCGACTAATTATTTGCCCGCCACCAATTGATGAGATCATAATCCCCGCCATCATAGGCAATAACATCAATCCTGCCTCAGAGGCCGTTGCACTAAAGACTTGCTGGTTAAATTGCGTTAGATATAGAATTGCACCTAAGAAAGCAGCTCCAAACAGTAGCGTAATTACCGTTAAAAGACTGAACGTTCTATTCGCAAAGAAACGTAATGGCATAATCGGCTGGGCGGCTCGACGCTCCTGGTGAATAAATAATGCTATCATTAGACCAAAAATAGAAAACAGCGCCGTCTTTATGACTGAAATGTTAATCCCCTGGTCAATCAATGATTTAAAGACAAGATCGGTGTTGTCGACAGCTAGCACGAGTGCCGCCAGTCCGACGGTTATCCATAGTGCGCCAAGATAGTCTGGCTTGTGTACAGCGTCGTGTTTTATTTGCGGACAGTACTTGAAGATAATCCCCGCAACAATAATACCAATCGGTACATTAATATAGAACGTCCATCGCCAGTCAGTCACTAGACCAAATATATACTGATTGTCCGTCAGCCATCCACCTAATAGCGGACCAATCACACTACTTATCCCAAAGACTGCCCCAATAATACCCTGCCAGCGACTTCGCTCACGCGGACTAAATAAGTCACCAATGATTGTAAAAGCGTTAGCCATAATAATCCCACCGCCAATACCTTGTAAGGCTCTTGACGCTACTAGCCAGTTTATGGTTTCGGCCATGCCACTCAGCAGCGAACCGATCGTAAAAACAACAACTCCTGTCATTAAAATCGGCCGACGCCCATACATGTCTGATAATTTTCCGGCAATTGGGACCGATACTGTACTAGTCAGTAGGTATGCAGTCACAATGAAACCAAGAGATGAAAAACTATCAAATTCTTTAGTAATTGCCGACAGTGCTGTAGCGATAATCGTTTGATCAAGCGCAACTAAAAACATCCCGCTCATAACGGCAAGCATGACGATAATTTTTTCTTGACGTGTAATATTATGCAGCATAGTACAGCTAGTTCCTTAATAAATATTATTTGATTATTTTTTGCAATGCGTTAATGTGATTGCCAAGCTGACTAATAATACTTTCTGCCTGCTCCTCCGTGACAAACCCGATCGCGCACTTATCCTCAATATATAACGCAATCAATTTATCACCAGATAAAACTTTCATCTTCTCCCGTATTTCGGCGGGAATGACAACTTGACCTTTCGGGCCAACGGTTGCTGTGCCAACAAGTTTAACATGATTTAAGCTCATGTATTACATGTTATACAAGTTATACATATCTGTCAATATATCTACACCATCAAGCTCACCGGTATCTACCGTTTACGAGTAAAATAATAGGTGAGTGCACCGGCAATTCCGATACTAAGCAAAATAATAACAAAAAACGTACCTGGCCACTCACCACCAGGCAGCCATACATTCATGCCATAAAGTCCAGCGAGCATTGTCGGTACGGTAATCGCTAACGTTGCAATAGTAAGGATCCTCATGGTCTCATTTAACCGCGTATCCATAACTGCACGATAGCTATCGCGTAGATTGTTTATAGTACGAAGCAATGATTTGCATCGAGAAATTACCTGCTCCATGTCGACTGATAAATCCTCAACCAGATCACGATCATCATCATGTAATCGAAAATACTTGCCAGCACGAATTTTTTCAAGCGATGTATTAGTGGGCAGTAGTGCATCAAGATAATCATTAAGTTTTCTCTCGTACTCTACCAGTGTTGCAATATCACGCGGGCTCAGTTTGTGAATATTACCCGTCACACTGCGCATCTGTTTATTGATATTAGCCACTCGCTTTGCGTACGATACGCTAATGGCATCCATCATTGCAAAAAACATGTTTTCACGATCAGCCGTTGATAGTTTTGTTGTGTCAACAAATGGCTGCCACAGGCGACCAAGTGAATCTCGACTAATCGTGCAGATATATTTTCGCCCGATCGCAAACAGGATCGGTGTTGTGAAATCATTAAAATCATCATCCGTATCAGGTAAGCGTGTAATAAAGTATGTCCAGTCATCTTCTGTTTCGATACGCGGTACTTCATTCGGATCAAGTGCATCCGAAAGCATGTCGCCGTCAATACCAAGACTAATTAGCAAAGCTACTTCCTCTTCGTTGGGTCTTTCGACACGTAACCAATCCCCGTGTTGCGGTACATCTTCAGCTACGATATTCGGATTATAGCGGGTGGAACGATAGGTATAAATCACTTAGCTATGATAACATTTTGTCATTGACTTCTTCATGCCTATAATAAAAGTAATGAGTACAAGCATGCGATTTCACTCAGCCCACCCTGTGCGAGTTTTCTGGTTTTCGGTTTTGCTTACACTAGCCCTTGGGGCTGTTGTGGCAATATACGGCAGCCTGGCTGATTGTTGGCTTTTTGTTATTTTATTGATTCTAGAGGTGACGTTTAGTTTTGATAACGCAGTTATCAACAGTAAGGTGCTCTCACGCATGTCACCTGTTTGGCAGACAATTTTCCTAACAGTTGGCATTTTTATTGCAGTTTTTGTGGTCCGATTTGCACTACCCATATTAGTAGTCATGTTTGCCGCCAACACCGATTTTAACCATGTAATTAATTTGGCAATGCATAACCCTGAAGAGTACGCAAAAGTATTGCATACAGCAGCACCAATAATTAATGCGTTTGGTGGAGCATTTTTGATGATGATCGGGATCAGTTATTTTATCGACCGCAAGAAAGATATTCACTGGTTACAGCACATCGAAAATCGACTAGCGCTTGCAAGTAAGTACGAAAATTTCAAGGCGCTCATTATGTTGAGTTTTGCCCTCATTCTTTATGTAACAGTTGACCCCGCCTATCACACCACCGTATTAGTTGCATCGCTGTGTGGTATCGTGCTCCATATGCTCCTAGAAGTAATGGGTGCATTTTTTGAACACCGCCAAAACAATGCAAAGCATCTAGTCGGATGGAGTGCATTTATGAGCTTCCTCTATCTCGAAATACTCGATGCCTCTTTCAGTTTTGATGGCGTCGTTGGAGCGTTCGCTGTCACCTCCAGTGTGTTGCTAATCATCACTGGGCTTGGAGCCGGAGCAATTTGGGTTCGATCTATGACCGTTTACTTACTGCGCTCTGGTACCCTCGGTAAATACAAATATCTAGAACACGGCGCTCACTGGGCAATTTTAGCGCTCGGTAGCGTTATGGTGCTTAAGCTCTATCATATAGAAGCGCCAGGATGGATGGTTGGTTCCCTTGGTCTTGTATTTATCACGACGGCAATTGTTTCAAGCGTGCTCGAAAAACGACGCTTGACCCAAGCAAAAGCTCATCAATAAGGGTCGGCTATAGTCTATTTCGAGAATTTCTTCAACTTAGCTTTCGGCAGTACCAATGAAAACGTACTCCCCTTGCCAACTACACTTTTTAGCTCAATCGATCCGTTATGTGCTAATGCAATCTTTTGAGCAATTTCAAGGCCTAGACCATACCCATTGGTCTTTCCTGTCTTTGTTCTGGCTTCGTCGGTTCGATAGAACCGATCAAAAATTTTCTTTTGATCGGTTCTCGCAATACCTGGACCATTATCACTGACATGAATCGCAACATGATTACGACGAGTAGATGTCGTAGAAAGTGTTACTGTATCATTCTTGCTTGAATATTTAATTGCATTATCAAGCAAGATCGTTAGGGCTTGAGCTGCAGAATCAATATCCACTAAAACAAAATCGTTTGTCGTCGTATCGTGAATTGTAATTCCTTGCTCTATCGCCCTAACTGCTACGCTGGTGAGTGAGAGTGAGACAATATCATGAATTCCTTCACGCGCTACCATCAACTTGCGATCATCGGCCGCTAGCTCTAATAATAGTGATGTCATGCGCTGTAAGCGATGTACATCATCGAGATTGCTTTCAATGATAGCTCTAGCATCTTTCACGGTCAATTTTTGCCGTCTTAACGCCACTTCGTTTGTCGTCTGAATTGCTGTCAAAGGTGTTCTTAATTCATGACTAGCATCAGAAACAAAGCGAGTTTGCATTGCAACATTGCGCTCAATTGGTTCAAGCGTCCAACGAGCCAAAATAAAACTTAGTGCTCCGCCAAATAAAAATACAACTATGTTGAGCAACACAAACTGAGCCATCAAATCACGTTTACTGTCTTCTGTCAGCTGTTCGAGGTAGCGAATAATTCTCGGTGGTGAATTAAAGCGCCCATTGTCATCTTGAATGATAGCACCGGGAACTTGTCTATTAAGATGGTTTGCCGAAACAGTATAGAGTGCAGTACTAAAAACAACTGACATTAGCATGATGATTGCCAAATAAATCGCTGTCAGTCTTAGTGTTTGTGAACGCCAAAACTGACCTAGCTGCTCAATCATATCGTCGCATCTTTCACGACATATCCAAATCCTCGCACTGTTTGAATGAGCGGCCTAGAATTTGGAAATGGACGATCGATTTTGTTACGTAGATAAGTAATAAAGACCTCAACATTATTTGGCAATATATCGGCATCAAAGTCCCATACGTGCGTGATAATATTGTTTTTGCTTAAAATTCTGTCTTTATTTCGTAACAGATATTCCAAAATTGCGAACTCTTTCGCTGAAAGCTGAATCGCTTTACTACCACGTGTTACTGTATGCTTGGCAAGATCGAGCCTAAGATCATCTGCCTCAAGAATAGTATTGATCGTCTCATTCGGTCGGCGTAACAATGCCCGAATGCGAGCGAGTAAAACATCAAACGAGAATGGTTTCGCAAGATAATCATCGGCGCCAGCATCCAGTCCAGTCACGACATCCGCAGAACGCCCTCTGGCCGTCAAAAGCAAAACCGGCACATGATTATTGGCTTGACGTAACTCCTTACACACCTCAATACCATTTTTTTTAGGTAACATAATATCAAGAACGATTAGATCAAATTCATCAGCCAACGCCGTACGGATACCTTCTTCACCATCAAATACGATATCAACAGCGTAACCTTCTTGGCTAAGGCCTTCTCTTAATGCAGTCGCAATGCGATGCTCGTCTTCAACAACTAAAATTCTCACTTACATATGGTAGCATCACTTTGCTTAAATGTAGCTTAATGATTAATTAAAACGCTGAAGAATAAGACATCTCAGGCCAAATGTAGTGTGATACTTGCTTGCCTTTTGTACTCGCTTGAACCCACCAATCTTCAGCTGTTCGCTGAATAACAACCAGCCCCTTGCGACGTAAGCTATTAACTCCAGCGAGAACCCGACCCCGCTGCATGCCAAGATTTCGAGATAAACTTATAATGTCCTCTTCGCCGGATTCACTGATTTGCTGGAGTATTAATGAGTCCTCGGTCGAGAGTGATATCTTTGGTTTTTTCATTTGTGTACTCCTTTCTTGTATGTTTACGGGCTTATTATTACAAGTAATTCTTAAAATGATCTTAAATTTGTGAATTAACTTTAAATCCCATATGTTGAGTTTTTTACTACGTTAATATTACCTCTGTTGCGTAGTATTCTATTCATCAATATATTTGACTGAAAAATCGTAAATCGATATGATCGTTCTTGTGTTTTTTGAAACTATGCTCAGCATAATTTCAAAAAAATTGTCGCATACTTAAATACCGCGACAAAAATTTAGTAAGGAGGAAGATGAAGATTACTACTAAAATGGTGCTGTTAAGCATCCTAACATTTACTGTGCTTGCTAACGGAGCAACCGCTAGCGCCACTGATGATAAGGCGACCAAAAAAACTGAAGATTCTGTAGTTACTGTTGTAGCAGGTGATACACTTGAGTCAATCGCCACTAAATATAAGCGAACTTACGTAGAGCTTTTTAACGCCAATGCCTCGATTATCAATCCAAATGCAATCGATGTCGGTGATATCGTCAGAATTCCTAAGGAAACCGAGGAACTCCCAAATCGATATGACGAGTTTGTCGCTTCGCAAGTTGTTTATCAAGCCCAGCCAGTTACTTACGTATACGGTAACTACAACGCTCCTTCCTATGTCGCCAACAGCGCAACTAATGACTACACCTATCGAGGTTCATCGGTCGGTAATACCTACTATCAAGGCTATTGTACTTGGTATGCTAAAGACCGTCGGCCAGACCTCCCTAATATGCTTGGCAATGGTGGGCAGTGGGTCAACAATGCCGCAGCTCAAGGCTACGCTACTGGGTCAACACCGCAAGTTGGCGCAATAGCTGAGACCGCTGGTCACGTCACCTATGTCGAGGCTGTCAATAACAACGGTACCATTACAATTTCAGAAATGAACGGCGCGGCTGGATTCGGAAATGTTGGCACCCGTACTGTTTCGGCAAACGACTACCGTTATATCTACTAGCTATAATGACTGAAATCACTACTAAAAATACCCCTCTTGTCCAGAGGGGTATTGATTATCGATATTTAAAGTTATTATCGACGCACTGCTTTCAAAACAGCAAGCAGTAAAACAGCCCCTACTACAGCTACAAGCAAACTTGTAACATTGAAGCCATTTGGATCAACCGGTAGATTGAATAGCACACGTGCCAACCAACCACCTAGAAGAGCTCCAATAATACCAACAACTACGTTAGCAAGCGCACCCATTTGAGCATCTGTTTTCATGATCATACTTGCGATCCATCCAGCTAGTCCACCAACAACTAACCACATTACGAGATCCCACATAATACTTCCTCCTGTTATTAATGATGTGCATCTAATTATACATCACTTCGTATTATCAATACAAAACTTTGACATTGATGCGCATGTGTACGAAAATATAGGGTAGTGTTCAAAATAAGGAGATACCATGGGGATTAGTTGCAGAAAGTATATTAACGTAAAGTATTACGCTCGTCATAGTCTGTTTATTACTCTGTTGCTAGCTATCACCATAGCAATCCCGACTGGTACTGCCAATGCTACCAGCTACTCATTTGTCTCGATGCCAGATTTCTTGAATGCAGATGTTGGTGATGTTAGTAGTTCACCCTACTATATTCCTGGTAACCCAAACTCAACTAACGAATCGTATCAAGCAGCTCTTGCGACAGTGCTTAACGGTCTCGCGTCTGAAGGTATCCCTGACGTACTTATAGCTGGTGATTTTGTCGAAGGACACTGGGGAATTGATACAGCAAATACGGGGACCTTCGGTCCAGTTGATACCGAAGAAAACGCTGTACAAGCCGTCCGGAATGCGGCTGGTGTTTATTATCCACAGGGTCTTGAGCGCTTTACCAGCCGTGGCCTCACCGTTTATCCGTCAGTCGGCGATCATGAAATTGGTGATAATCCTTGGGGCCCAAGTAGTGGCACCTTCGCTGGGTTTAAACACCGAAATATGAGTACTTTTAAGAGCGAATTTTCAAAATACTATTATAAAAACTCTGACGGAACTGATCGTTTTGTTGACCACCCGAGCGGTCAGGCAGCGGGAACCTCCTATGCAGTCAGATTGGATCCGGAAGTTCAGCTTATTTCGCTCGATGTTTTTCGTAAAACCAGCACAACAATTATTCCGTCACTTGATACGGCACAGCTAACATGGCTCGAAAGCGTACTGAAACAGGCTAATGCGGATGGTGTTGATTGGATCATTGTTCAAGGACACACACCCATTCTCGGCCCGGTTCGATCAAAAAGTTCTTCAAAACTGATGTACCAAGGAGGTGTCAATTCACCTTTATGGAAAATGATGACAAAATATAAAGTAGACCTATACCTCTGTGGTGAAGTTCACGATATCACCGCTCGTTACGGCATGGGCATTACTCAAATTAGCCACGGTGGATTAGCTTACAACGGTGATGCTAATTACTTAATTGGCACTATCACTGACAATCGTCTCAACATGACCGTCAAGCGTTTTACTGGTGGTATCGCCGATCGCTCACAAAAAATGTGGCAAACTGACATGGCAAAAGCAAAACCGATTTCAGTACTCTACCCAAATCCGACTGCAATTAGCGTTGGTACAATGTCGATTCGCAGTGACAATACCATCCTCTCGCGTAGTGGTGAGCTACTACCGTACAGGCCTTAATAAAGTCACGTTATACCTAAGGGCAGGCTCGTTTTAACAACAAGTCTGCCTATAGTGAAGAAATTCTTAATTAGTGGCTACTAATCTTATCTAGAAGTCCATCAATTGTTCGTCCAACCGTCTCATCGAAAACTTCCTGATCTGTAATTACCCCATCTGGAGTTATCTCTTTACCAAGTGTAAAGCGCGCAATCGGTTCAACGAGATCAAGCTTAATCACATCATTCACAGCTTGAAAGTTAGTGAGTGAGTGCTCACCACCATAAAATCCGTAAGCAACAACTGCAGTCGGTTTTGCTTTCCATTCATTGTATAGCCAGTCAATGGCATTTTTCTGCAGTGCTGTCATGCTGTGGTTGTACTCCGGCATAGTAAAAATCACGCCGTCTGCCGATTTAATTTGATCTGACCACTCTTGAACTGCTTTGTGGGTAAACGTAAAATTTGGTCTTGAAGGTGGTGCGGTGGCATCAAAAAATGGTAGATTCATAGCTGCCAGATCAGCTACCTCCGTCTTGATATCAGTCTTGCTGCCCAAAAGCCGTAGTACTTCTTTTGTCACAATTTTGTTAACACTATTTGGACGAGCGCTTCCTGTAATTACTACTATTTTCGACATATATCTCCTTATCATTCGGTTAGTTTTTTTATATCAATTCCCATATCGGTAAGTAAACGATGGTTGATCACATATGACTTTGATGTGCCGTCCTTTCGCTCAATCAGCACACCAGCACTGACCAATTTAGCAAAGTGATGGCTCAAGGTTGGTTGTGATAACCGCGTCGTGTTCGTGCACGATGAAGTTATATCACAACCAGAAATTGGTGTACGCTTCGCAGCAATAGTTCGCACCAAATCAATTCGAACACTATCACCCAAAGCCTTTAGTACTTCTATGCGCTGATCGCTCACTCTATTTAGTATATAGAAATATTTCGATATATCAATAGTGTGTTGATGATCGTTATGTTTTATGCTATAATGAGCTTAGTAGTGTAGTTTAAACAAAAAACTATCTCGGATGAATACTCGTAGATTAGCCTCATAACTTCTTGTCGTTCATCATAGTATCACGCACAAGAAAGGTATTTTATGCAGTCGCGTTATCAAACTCAGATTAAACGGCGTCGTTTCTCGCCAGCAAGTCGCAAGCCAAATAGAAACTTTAAAAAACAAGCCTCTACCATCCATCCCAATCGCTTTATTAATAAAGCGACCTCCTACAAAGAAAATACTCCTTATATCCCGGCACATAGTTTTGCTGATTTTGGCTTAGAACAACATCTTACTAAGACACTCGCTCATATCGGTTACAAGACACCTTCACCAATCCAGGATATAGCCATAAAACCCGCGCTAGATGGACGTGACATCATCGGACTTGCTAATACTGGCACCGGCAAAACTGCTGCTTTCATGTTACCAACTATAGACCATCTCATCCGTAAGCCAGACACTAGCCTTAGCGTATTAGTATTAGCTCCTACTCGTGAATTAGCACGTCAAATCGATGACGAATTTCGACGCTTTGCTGCTGGGCTGAGATTATTTTCAGCACTTATAGTTGGTGGAGCCAATATCAACCGTCAAATTCAGCAACTACAACGAGGCCCACAAGTTGTGATTGGCACTCCTGGCCGGATAAATGATATGATTGAACGTCGCGTTTTACGTCTTGCAAACATTAAAACCTTCGTACTCGACGAAGCGGATCGCATGTGCGACATGGGATTTGTTCGAGACATTAAACGAATTGAGGCTGAACTATCTCCTAATCGCCAGACTCTATGTTTTAGCGCCACCATGACAAATGATGTAAAACGCATTGTAGAGGAATTCATGAAAGACCCCGTCACGATTTCGGTAGTTAAAAATGAAACTAACGACCATATTGAGCAAGATATTATTCACGCCCACAATAAAGCACATAAAATTGAGCTACTCACTGAACTCTTAGCTCAAAAGCATTTTGAAAAAGTTATTGTATTTGGTGAAACTAAATTTGGTGTGCAGCGTTTGGCCGATGAATTAAGTAAACGCTCCTTTCCGGCGGTAGCAATTCATGGTAATAAATCACAAGGACAACGTGAACGAGCTCTGCGCAGCTTTAAAAATAATGAGGTTAGTATTTTGGTAGCTACCGATGTTGCTGCAAGAGGGCTCGACATTCCAAATGTTAGCCATGTAATTAATTTTGATACTCCTCGTCAGTACGAAGATTACGTTCACCGTATTGGACGTACTGGTCGCGCTGGCAAAGCTGGACATGCTATCACCTTCGTAAATGATCCGGTCGCTGTTGCACACTCCTAGGAAGATTATGCACGTTTGTAAGCGTGACTTAAGCGATGGTATGATTTGGTCGTAAACGCATATAATACCACAACGAGCATAATCAAACTCGCAATCACAAAAACGAGCGCGATACCACGTGCCTGACCACTTCCAAGCAACCAACCAAGCATATTTTGACCATCAGGACTCTTCATAAACGGTATCAAGCCGAACTGAGCAATTGGCGCAATCATAAATGCACTGATTGGCGAGCTGGCTGATTCAATTGCCATAGCAAGACCAAAGACACGACCTTGACGCTTAAGCGGCACTACGCGTTGAATGATCGTTTGCTCGGCAGCCTCTGCAGCAGGCATAAGACACATAAAGATAAATATTCCAATCGCGTAGAGCCACCACCATTCACGAATAGTAAACAATCCCCCAAGAATTGCGATACCAATATTAATGAGCAACATAGTTTTAAGTGGATTTTTACCCAGTCCATATTTCGCAACAATCGCCCCACCAACAATATAGCCTGTACTTGTAACACCAAGCACGACACCCCACCATTCTACCGAAAACAGCGTCAATCCATACGGATCCATCAATGCCATAAACACGCCACCAACAAGATTGTTAAATGTTGTAAACACGATTAGCCACGCTAAACCAGGGACAGCACGGATTGCTGCAACACTCCCTTTAATGTCGATCTGTTTATTTCTCAGTTCTGGATCATGATGAATTTGTTTTTCGGGAATACGTACAAATAGTAGAAGATGTACCATCGACAGTGCAGTCAGTATCACTGCAATCGCCATTGTCCATCCCATGCCAAGCAGCCCGATTGACAACCCGGAGAACACGCTTGTTACCATGAAGGCAATGCCCTGCACTGTACCGACCATACCGTTAGCCTTATCCCGATCGTTTTTAGGTACAAGTAGGGTGACAGTTGTGCTAAGGGCAATGTTACGCATGTTTTCGACAACGCTACCTAGCAGTATCAAGCCAGACAATAAGTAAAATTGATATGACGCAAGATCAGTTAATTGTTCTGTTGAATGAAGCACGAATCCAATTGCTGCTAGAATATAGAAGATTAATGTCAGAGCACTTGACCAAGTCATAACTTTGTATTTTTTGTTATGATCCACAACCACACCAAAAATAAGACTAAAGATTGCGACAAGAAGCATATAGGACCCACCGATAATTCCTGTTACCAAAACCGACTCAGTCTCAAGATACATCCAGAATGTTAGAGCATACCATAGATAACTGGTCGTAACATTCGCAATTAGTGTATTGATTAGTACATTGTAAAAATTTTTCATCTGTATAATTGTACCACGCTGTTTTGATATCACAGCAGAGATATGTCTGTACTAGTCTAGGTGAACGCGCAGCTCGTCTTCAAGCGTACCTTGAGGCCTCATTCCAATCAACTGGTCAACTACTTTGCCATTTTTAAAAATTTGCATGTTAGGGATTCCCTGGACCTCGTAATCGATAGCTAGCTGACGATTATCGTTGCTGGTTTCAATATTAACTTTAACGATATCAACTTCGTCTTTAAATTTTTCGGAAGCTTTTTCAAGAACTGGCTCCATCATACGGCACGGCGGACACCATTCAGCCCAAAAGTCGACCAGAACGAGTTTCTTGTTTTTGAGTACTTGAGTTTCAAAGTCTTTTTTATCTGACACGGTAATAATTGCCATATAGTATCCTTTCACTAGGTTTTAGCATTTGTTACAATTTCCCATTATTGTCAATCTACCACGACGGTCAACTCGACCAACTGACTGGTAAATTTTTTGACGACAATCAAGCGGCAAATCTATGTCACGTAGTTCACCGCAGTATTGGCACTGAAAATGGTCATGCGCACGAACAGTATTATCAAACACCATTGCGCCATCGAGTGCATTTGGACCATACTGAACTATTCCATCCTCAACAAGACGCTGCGTTATGCGATGGATCGTTGTGTCACTCAGTTGAGGATAGCTGCGGCGCAAATCCTCGGCAAGCTGGGCATTTGTTGCGTGACCATAGTAGTTAAGCGCATACTTTACAGCTTCAGTGTACTTGCTACGTCGTCGAGGTATGGTAGTCATGCATAAATTGTAAACTATTTACATTAAAAAGAAAAGGGTTAGTTGTTATTTGCTTGAAGGTACCGTGATTTTTGTTCATATACCGCCGCAAGTATCGCGGCAAGGTAATTTATTGATATATCCATGTTTCCGCTTCTTGGTATGCTATGAGTATTAGGATACGCTAAAATTGCTTCAATAATATACATCATGCTGTCCTAGTGGTCGATATACTTTCTGCTCACTAGTAGTGGTGATTTACACTTTTCTTAACACGACTCGAATCGGCATGAGTATCATTGCAACTACAACACAAACGGTAATTGCAATCAAAATCTCTGCTAACGTTAACGCCGCGAACTTGAATAGACTCATCAGTACCGGTAGGCTATAGATCATGATAAGCGCAATCGTCGCTAACATTAACACAAATAATAGAGGTGACAATTTCTTAAATGATAGTGATTCCCGCACCACCCTGAAGCCCGAAATAACAATGATCATCAGTAGGTTAAGTACAACAATCATCAAGAAGCTGATCGCACGTGCTTTTTCATCACTCCAACCCATCACCATGAGTGTATAGGCATAGATAGCAAGTACGCTAAAAGAAGTAGCAGTACCAAACAGTATAACTTGACGAATCATCGCCACATTTAATAAATGAGAGCCAAGTGGACGTGGCGGATGCTTCATCGTATCTGGCTCTTCACTCTCCCCCTCAAACACAAGCGTGGAACTGGAATCAATCACAAACTCCAAAAACACAATATGAATTGGCAAGAGCACGAGCGGCCATCCCAATAACACTGGTACAAGCGACATAATAGCAATTGGTATATGCACAACCAGCAGATACAGCATTGCTTTGTGAAGATTAGCAAAAATCCGCCGACCAACGCGTACGCCTTGTACGATCGATGCAAAATTATCATCCAGTAACACAATGCTTGCTGCCTCGCGCGCAACATCTGTTCCACGCTTGCCCATTGCTATACCAATGTGCGCTGACTTTAGTGCTGGTGCGTCATTCACTCCATCTCCTGTCATTGCAACGACTTCACCCATCGCTTTAAGCGTTTCAACGATAGTTAGCTTTTGTGTCGGTAAAACGCGTGAGAAAACCGAGGTTTTTTGTAATGCTGTCTTTCGCTCCGTTTCACTCAATGCAACGAAGTCGTTGCCTGTCAGTACATTCTCGTGATCAATCCCAACATCAGTTGCAATTCGACGGGCAGTCTCAGCGTAATCTCCTGTTATCATAATCACACGAATGCCCGCTTCACGGCAGAGTTTTGCAGCCGCGGCTGCTTCTGGTCGAATCGGATCACCAAGCGCCACTAGACCCAAAAACTCATATTTGTAGCCTGATCGATCATCTGGATAATCGCTGCGTGGTTGCCCTTTTGCAACACCGAGCACTCGTAAACCCTGGGTAGCCAGTTCTTTTACAGTACCTTGGAGTGAATCTTGTTGTCCACTTGATAATTTACAAAGTTGAAATACATGCTCTGGAGCTCCTTTAAGGCCAACCTCTTGTTGTTTTCCATTCGCATCTTCCCATACATGCACTATGGAGAACGCACCTTCTTCAAGCGGATACTCTTTGACAAGTTTATTACTACCATAGATTGATTCAAGTGCTTTACCGGCAGCCTCGATAAACGCCTCTTCCATTGGATCAAACGGCTTCTTTTGTGATGCCAGCACTCCATAGCGAATAATTTCATTATATGAACTTGATGTTGCATCAATGGGCTGACCGTCTTCGCCATACACCAACTCGATGGTCATATGATTCGTGGTAAGAGTGCCTGTCTTATCAGTACACAGTACACTTGCACTACCCAAAGTTTCTATAGTCTGGCTTTTTCGGGCAAGCACATTGCTTTTAGCTAACCGCCACGCACCAAGCGCCATAAATACTGCCAAAACAACAGGAAACTCCTCGGGCAAAATTGATATAGCAAGTGTCAACCCCGCTAAAAAACCGTTCAATAGGTCACCATGCTGAAGCCAGTACACGAGCGTCACTAACATGGATGCGGCAATAGCGAATATAGCTAATTTGCGCACCAGATTATCGGTCTCACGCTTCAATAAGGTCTTTTCGTCAGTAATAGTACTGAGTGATGCGCCAATTTTGCCAATTTCTGTTGCCACACCAATTGCCGTCACTTCTGCTATACCATGGCCCTTAACAATCATTGACCCTGAAAATACTTGGCACGCTTTGCCAGTCTTTGCTTCATCTTTCTCGACCGCGACTGATTCACCAGTAAGCAGTGACTCGTCAGCCTGTACATTTTCAGCAACCACCAGTCGTCCATCAGCCGGTACACGCTCGCCTTCGGAGATAACAATCATATCTCCCACAACTACCTCGTGCGACGGAATCGTTTGGTGAGTACCATCGCGAATGACTTTGCAACTCGGACTTGCCATTGTTCGAAGCGAATCGAGGGCTTTTTCGGTTTTGTTATTTTGATAGAGTTCAATGATTGTAATGACGACAACCGAAACTGCCAACACGATCGCTTCGGTCTTGTCGCCCAGCCAGAAGTACACAATTACTACCGCCAGCAGCAACATGATCATGGGTTCTCGCACAATTTCTAAAATAATTGCGGCTAATGTTTTTTTCTCTCTATTAGGTAGCTCATTGTACCCATGCTCAGCATGCAACCGAGCAACTTCAGTTTGAGAAATACCTTTTATTGCTTCTATGTCCATGCCTACTAGTATATCGATTTTACTGAAAATAATAACGCTTGTTTTTTATATATCACCGTTATATGCTCTTAGTGTTGATTTTTGAGTATACTAATCACTATGAATAAACTACTCTACGTCTTTGATCTAGATGGTGTTGTTACTAATCCTCATGACAGCCTCGTGAACACGCAAGTACTACAAAAGATTTCACTCCTGAGAGAAAGATCACTGGTCGCATTAAACACCGGTAGATCGTTTGACTGGGTCGAGAAAACTATCCTACCGTACATCAACGGACATGACATGTCGCACATGATAGTCGTATGCGAGAAGGGCGGCGAAGCGATAATGAAAAAAAACAACCAAATGATCATTTTAAAAAGCGAGTACGCGCTCAATGAACAAGCTATACAAAAGGTAAAATCATTCTTTGACACATCCAAAATATTCACGACAATGGTTTGGGATAGCACAAAAAAGACCATGGCTACTATTGAGAAAAAGCCTACGGCACCTCTTGACCTATTTCACAAACAACAATCTGAGCTAGTGTTGCAATTAGAAACACTTTTCCTCGATACGACAGTTCGAATTGACCCCACAGTCATAGCAATAGATATTGAAATGGCTCAGGCAGGAAAGTATGCCGGTGCGCAGATTATTACAAATTGGATAAAACACAATAAGTATATTGTTGACTCATGCATCTGCTTCGGTGATAGCATAAGTGATTATGAAATGGCACGGTGTTTTGCAGACAATGAACTTAAAACAAGCTTCGTATACCTTGGAACTAACCAAGAAGCACTTGCTAACGACCCACGCATCAGCGTTATTGCCAGTGACGACTCTTTCGATACCGGCACACTTGCTTATTTAGATACAATTGCCTTGTAACACTGCCACGCTATTATTGCATATCATTTTTGTTATAATTCATTCATGAGCACAATAGCATTGCCCGGTGGAACAGTTCACGCATTACCAGCAGATTTTGCTGATACTATCACCAAACATGAAAGTACCACTAAACTATGGGGTGATATTACGCCGCTCGCAAGAAATGAATGGATCTGCTGGGTTACATCCGGTAAACTTGAAGCAACACGCGAAAAACGCATCAAAACGGCGATATCAAAAATGAAAGCCGGCGAACGCCGTCCATGCTGCTGGATTGGCTGTATACATCGTATCGACAAACCAATGAGTAATTCACAAAAATGGGTAATTAATCGTAGTAAAAGAGACGCTTCATGATAATTATTGATGTACGTGAGCCAGAAGAATACTCTTCCGGTCATATTGATACCGCTATAAATATTCCACCAGCAAAGATGATGCAAGGTCTGCCGATAGAGCTTGCTGATGTTCCAAAAGACGAACAAATAATATTGTATTGCCGTAGCGGGGCTCGCTCCAACACATCAATTCAAATACTAGGGCAGTACGGATTTACCAATCTTATCAATGGCATTAACGAGCAACAAGTTCGAGCAAAGTTTTTATAATCACTCCTTATTGCGAGAGCGATAGATCACAAGTTTTCTATTAGTAATCTTTTATTATTATCTTTTTTTGTCCCATCATGGTTTGGTAGGCACCTGGTTTTTGCATAAGTGTGTGGTCCATGTTTTCTGGTACGATTTGCCACGATACGCCAAACTTGTCTTTGCACCAGCCACATTGTTCCGCGTCGGGATGAGCGGAGAGTTTGTCCCAAAAATAATCGATTTCGTTTTGATCACGACAAACCACCGAATATGAAACGGCCTCCGTGAAGGTGAAGTCTTGTTCGACTCCTGAATCACTGACGACAAACCACTGATTCTCAAGTGTAAAGTCAGCAAACATTAGACTTCCGGCTGTTGCCGGTCCGGTCGCCTTACCATATGGTGCGGCGATACCCGCTCGAGAATTTTTGAAAACTGACATGTAGTATTTCATTGCCTGAACGGCTTTGTTTTGTTGCTTCTGGCCAAACATTAACGCTGGTATGATAAACGGCCGATCTTCACCGCTTGGATCGGTGAACATGAGTTGCCATGAAAATCCATACTTATCCTCTACCCAGCCGTAGTGTTCACAAAAATCATACTTGTCTAACGGCATTACCACTTTGCCACCATCAGTTAATTTCTTCCAAACTTCATTAAGCTTTTCTCGAGCATTGTCGATATACTTCGGATCAAAATTGACCATAAACGAATTAGCAGGTGTTGCTTTGAATTCCGAGCCAGCGTTGATGGCAACAAATTCCATGTCTCCGAGCATAAATTCCACCGTCAGTGGTTGACCTGCTAGATCAAGCTGAAAGTCAGCTAAGCCTTCTTCTTTCGACTTTGGGTAGTTCATGCCGCCGGTAATTTTGCTATCAGCAAACACACTAACATAAAAATCAGTAGCTTCTTTAACTTTATGATCAAACCATAAGTTAGGTGTAATTTTTTGCATCTATTCCTCCTCTTGCTTCGAGTGCATATCGCCCGTGTGCTCTAAAATTGCCAAAACATTCCCGGCCGGGTCTTTAAACCAAGCGATATTTGGCCCCATGCCAATATCTTGCCCACGCATAATGCCACGCTCATCTTGCTGCATATCAGGATATCGAATAAATTCGATATCTTTTTCTTTTAGCTCATCGACAGTCGCTTCAATATCTTCGACCTGCACATTGAGCGTCGTATAACTGGCAGGCTTATGATCATCCTTTTGGTAGAAAAAGACGTTTTGATTACCCGGCAGCTGAATACCAAACATCTGTCCGCCCATTTCATTCTGCGTCTTTACACCAAATGTATCCACGTAAAATTTCTTGGCTTTTTCTATGTTGTCAACTGACATACCGTTAAAGGCTGCTAGTATTTTCATGCCTTCCCCTTCTTGTTCTTCTTCAGCCTACCTGGCCAACATATAGGGCAAGGTGAACTACCGGTGTATCTGTGTCCGCGACTACAAGTCTTTTGCTTTAGTTTTTTCCCTGTTGATTTGGCTTCTGAGTTCCCTTCGCTCATTTCTGCCCTTTTGCTTTATCAGCTTTTATCGCCTGAGTGATGTAATACGAAAACATATCAGCATCGAAATCATCCGCTGATTTTAGCCTGATGTTGAGCGTCTTGTTGCCAACGCCCTCGAGTAAATTGTATTTATCAATCATCTGTTTGCCGTCAGAAAAGGCAAACGTTATACCCTGCTTGGTCGGGCTAAGGGTAATTAAAATTCTTTTCAGCCGATATACGGGTACACCGTAATATTTTTCGGTGCCACCGCGCATTTCTTCGGTCAGTTCTGGAAAATTATGCTTCACCAAATCTCGAAACTCAGCTACAATCTGCCGATACTCCGGCAGTACTTTTTCGTTGATAAAGGCTTCAATGCTTGTCTTAGGCATTAATTTATCCATTCTTTGACGATTAGGTATGTCAGTAATGCTGCACAGCCTGTTAACGCCGCACCCCACGCCAGGTCAATCACGACAATTTTTGGCGACCAACCTTTGATTGTTGCCCAATTCGTCAAATCATACGTTGCATAAGCAATCAGTCCAAACAACGCGCCATACCCGACAGCGTGCTGCCATGATGTTTTTTCGAGAGCGGGATTGACCACAAATAACACCACGCCAATTACGTAAATTATATAAAAGGCAATCGCAGGTGGCATGAATGGTTTTTCGAGCAGCATATTTCCGAGTTCATGATGATAAATTTTTTTCGCTACAAAACCGAGCCACAAAAAATCCAGTATCCCCATAATTCCGCCTGCTATGAGTAACCGCAACACTATATCCATGCGTCTATTATACTCCTTGATAAAGTTGGGTATGAATCAGACACCGCGGCGGTGTCCACGCCGCCAAGCAATGTCGTACTCCCCGCAATTCCATTAACCACCAACATCACGATATATGCTATCAGCGCCCCAAACGCCCGTCGTTTGTCTAGCTTTTTGTCTCTATGTAAAAATCCAAACATTTAGCTCCCTTATTGGTGTCATTATAGCACTATGTTGTTTTACTATTCCCATGTCGTCTGAAGCCACAGTAAGTCGCGTCCTGTGGCTTCTTTCATTTCGCGATCGTGCTATAATCAGTGCACAATCATAACAAAGGAATCACGTATGAACCGACCGGCTCTACGCACTATTGCCACTAGTATTATTGCGCTTACATTGCCTCTCACTATGCTTGCAGGCGTAATTGCGACCGCTTTTTACAAGACCAACAATCCAGCTGATGTCGATATCACCGGCAGCCTCGCCTACCTTCGCGAGACTATGACTGTCAGTATCATTGTATTCGCACTCTGCGTCGCCATTGTGGTCGGTCTTATCGTCAAAATGTACCGCCGTGACCAAAATTTTGTTAACGCCAAGCTACCGATGGTACTACTCGGTATACTTATCGTACTTGTCATAGGCATCGCTCTTCTAAACGGCTACACCAACAAAGTACAAGATCAATACCTCATCGACCACGGCCGACCTACTATGCAGGAATTTTTCGATCGGCTAGAAAAACAAGAAAAAAATTAACACCTTCATTTAACAATATTATTTTTAAGCTTACTATCTCTCGTAATGACAAGTATAGCCACCAGTGTTTTTCTGTAAATAATTCTGGTGATAGTCTTCTGCTGGCCAAAATTTCGTGAGTGGTTCGAGAGTGGTGACAATTGGCTCATTCCATCGATCTTGGTTGCGCTCTATAGCTTTCTTTGCCACGACTCGCTCGTTCTCATCAGCATAAAATATCGCCGATCGATAGCTCGTACCTTTGTCATTGCCTTGTTGATTCAGCGCCGTCGGATCATGAATCCGAAAAAAATAGTTATAAAGCGTTGCTATGTCAGTTTTTGTATCGTCGTATTCAATCCGCAAAGCTTCAGCATGTCCAGGGTGGTTTTCGTAGGTAGGATTGTCATTCTCCCCACCCGTATAGCCAACTTCCGTATCAGTTACTCCCGGCTGCTGTCTGAACAGCTCTTCCATTCCCCAGAAGCACCCACCAGCTATCACGATACTTTTCATATATCCATTATACTAAGTATATGAAGAATAATCCCAGCCTCACGCCAGAACAACGCGCTGTTTTGTTCGACAAAGCTACCGAAGCTCCGTTTAGCGGAAGCCTACTGACGGTCACTGACGACGGTGAGTATCACTGCGCCAATTGCCATGCGCTGCTGTTTGATTCCAGCGACAAATTTGAGAGCGGATGCGGCTGGCCCAGCTTCGATCGCGCTATTAAAGGCTCAGTCACCTACACGGATGACGATTCCCACGGCATGCAGCGCACCGAAGTCACCTGCGCCAAATGTGGCGGCCACCTCGGCCACGTCTTCCCCGACGGCCCGAGCGAAACCACCGGTCAGCGTTACTGCATCAATTCTTTGGCACTTGATTTCGAAAAGAAGTAATTAATTGCAAGATACATTACTGCTTATATGTCTCATGGAATCACGGGCTACTTATGAGAATTTTTTTGGATCACTATACACTTCTACAAATAAAGGAGAGCCTGTAAATGACAACGGAGAGACAGAACCGTAAAACATGAACGGATATTTGCCGGTACTGGAGGGATCAATGAACGTCTTGTATAGGTCGACAGCTTCTTTATTATTGAGAAGATTTTGGATAACACGTATCTCGCTACCGAGCGTCAGGCCGTAACCAAAAGCGAAGATCCGCGTCTGGCGCAGTATCTCCTCGTCTAAAGATTCAATTGTTTGAGTAATAAACATGTAACCGATGCCATACTTCCGGGTGGTACGTACACTATCAATAATTTCTTTCGTCAAAGCCTTAATCTGTGGGTCATTTGACTCTGTTGAAATAAACCTGTGTGCCTCATCCATCACAATCAGACAATTTAGTGTTTGATTGTCTTCGTAGGCTTTTTCACCCGCAGTCTTAATTCGTTCCTCTATCAGCCGCACAAACATCGCTTGGATATTTTCATTACCAAGTTTTTCAGAGTTAGCACTAATATCGAGGACGATGAAATTGCCGCTTTCACCCGTGATCTTACTAATAATTTCCGACAGTTGCTTCTTACCACCAGTAGGGTTCATAAAGAATTCCGCAACTGGTCGCCAGTATTTTTGATAGGCAGAACGAAGTACAGCATCTTGTTCGGGCTTCACGAGATTAGCCGCTATCTCGATTAGCCGGTTGAGGTAGGTACCGGACGAATATACCAGTTGAGCATACTTGCTATTCTC
>JBDHUM010000011.1:0-32244 GCA_039809125.1 Saccharimonadaceae bacterium (SeqCode)
TTTCTCCCCCCTCTGAAAACCTTTGGTCTGCGCTCCGCGCAGCCATAGAAAAAGCCGCCCTCGCGGGCGACAATTTCTGGATTAGTCCAATTATGGTGCGGATGAAAGGACTTGAACCTTCACGCCGTGAGGCACATGCTCCTAAGGCATGCGTGTCTACCAATTCCACCACATCCGCGTCCCTTCATTTTACCAACACCTCATCTAAAATACCAGACTATGCTACAATTGATTACAAGGTAAATAGGGATAGATTTTGAGTAAAGTTGCACAATATTTAAGGGGACATATTGATGGAGAAGTTGTCACTCGGCTCGATGTTCGGGAGGCGTTGTCGTACGATAATGGGATCTTAACTGAACGCCCAGAAGTGGTAGTGTACCCTCGTTCAACTAACGATATTCGCAAAATAGTGCGCTTTGCTTGGCAATTAGCCGAAAAAGGTCATGCTGTACCAGTAGTGCCACGCGGCAAGGGCACTGATGCTACGGCTGGAGCAGTAGGTAAGGGCATTATGATAGATTTATCGCGCTATATGGATAGAGTGTATGAGTATGATAGCAAACAGCATTTAGTTCGTTTACAACCGGGATCACCTGTGAAGCAGCTACAGACTGCCCTAAGACTTCATGGCACCGCTATTGCTGGGCTTTCTTTCACTGATGACGGTACGGTAGGAGGAGCTGTTGCAGTAGGATCTAGCGGCGAATTGTCTGGTAAGTTTGGTAGTGTTAAAAAGTACGTGGCACAACTTGAAGTAGTGCTCGATACCGGTGTGATTTTGCAGACAGGGCGTATTAGCAAACGCGAGCTTGAGAAATTAAAGGGCATGAGTGGACGTGAGGGTGATATTTACCGTGGGATAGACGGCGTACTTGAAGAATATAGCGAAGTGATCAGTGCTATGAAAAACGATAGCGCGTTAGATCGTAGCGGATACCCAGGAATTGCTGAGGTGCAAGGCAAGGGCGGTTCATTCGATCTTACACCGCTATTTATTGGTGCACAGGGCACTCTGGGAGTGATCGTCGAGATGATCATGAAAGCAGAATTTATGCCAAAAAACATTCCACGGGTAGCCGCACTTTTTCCAACATCCGAACAGGCGCTTGACGCAATTGATGAACTAGTGAAACTAGGTCCTGCTGCGCTTGATTACTATGACGGATCATACTTGAAGACCGCTATCGCCGAATGGCGAAAAATTAGCTGGATTAGCACAGACACTAAGCAATTTGGCGCATCAATTGAGCTAAGTTTTCATGAACTGAGCCACCATAAACAGAAAGCGCTTTTAAAAAAGGCCGCAAAAATACTTTCTCGATATGAATGTCAAAGCGTGACAACAAATGATGAATCACGGGAACAGCTCCTTGCGGCTCGTGAAGCTGTGGAAATGGTCGGCCTACCGCCTCATCAAGCCGATCGTCGTGCACCACTGCTCGGCACTGGCTTTTATGTTAATCCTGGGCGGTTTGAAGATTTTATGAAAGAGTTATTGACTCTCGGTGAAAAGCTGCACCTAGAGCTTCCAGTTTACGGATCGGCTCTAGCAAGTATTTATTACATTCGCCCGACAGTATCGTTACACAAAACTGCAGATAAGCAAAAGATAATTAAGCTCCTAGATCAGTTGAATTCTATCGTTAACGCCTATGGTGGCACTTTGGTCGGTGATGGGGCAGAAGGACGCTTACTGTCACGATTTGCACGTGCCTCATGGGGTGACGAATATGCAAGCATGATGGATGCGATCAAAAATGTGTTTGATCCGCGAGGTATACTGAACCCGCGCGCAAAAGCTAAAACCGAACTGCGCGAACTAGTGTCGATGCTTCGCAGTGATAGTACGCCGCGTCTTTGATGCTATAATTAACTATTATGCGGATGTGGCGGAATTGGTAGACGCGCTAGCTTCAGGTGCTAGTGATAGCAATATCGTGGAGGTTCAAGTCCTCTCATCCGCACCATTTCAGGACTAAAAGCGAAATTGTCGCCCGAAAGGGCGATTTTTTCTTTGGCGGCGCGGAGCGCCAGCCAGATGTTTTCAGGGGGAGAAAGCGCAGCATGGGCAGCCGTTGGCTGCGCCTGTTTGGATTTTAGAATGAGGTTTGAGCCAAAGATTTCTTGGCAAAGTTCCTTTTTGGCCAACAGGTTATCACTTTTGGCGATTTTACAGATAGAATTAGCTTTTGTAAGCCACTGACGGGCAGGTTTGAGCCAGGCATTCGTGGCAAGCGTGAGCTTGCCAGATTGCTCTTCCAGCGACTTCTTTTTGCTCAATAGTTCGGCTTTCTTTTGCAGATAGGTTTCACGCTCTATGTCTTGGTCTAAATAACTGTCTAAAAGTCGCTGTAACTTGCTTTGCAAGTTAGCAATTTTTGTCTGTGCCTGCGCTATGAATATGCCAGATGTTTGCTCGGCCTGCTGTTCGTCCGTGTCTAGCATTTTGTTAAGCGCAGCCGTCCAACTATCTGGCAAGGCGTATTCATTGAGCAGATCAGACAACTGCTCGTCCAGCAATTCCGCCCGAATGTGTGGTTCTGGGCATTGCACGCCTTTGCGCTTTTTCGTGCAGTGGTAGTAGGTGTAGTAGCGGGTAACGCCGTTCTTTTGGTGTTTTGGGATAGTGTCGGCGGTAATCATCATGCTGCACGAACCGCAGCGCAATAGGCCGCACAGTGGCTTTGGCGTATTGGTTTTGGTCGTCCTTTTATGTCTGCGCCTGTCAAACACTGTTTGTACTTCGTCAAACAACTTTTTAGAAACGATCGGCGTATGTTTGCCCTCGTACACCTCGCCAGCGTAGCGAAAATGTCCATAATAAAACGGATTGGTTAGCATTTTGGCTATCTGGTCTTTCTTGAGGGGCAAACCGCCAGTTGTTTTTATGTCCTTGCTCGCCAGGAAGTCGGCAATGTCGCGTAAGCGTTGATTGCCATGAGCGTACAACTCAAAGGCTTGCACTATAAGCGGCATGCGCCGCTTATCTACAACAACCGTTTTCGTTCGTACATCGTTTATGTAACCGAGTGGCGCCCGTCCAGGCATTTCGCCCCGTCGCACCTTTTGGCGCAAGCCCCTTTTAGTGTTTTCGGACAAGTTGTCTACATAATATTTGGACTGCCCAAATGCTATGGAGAGCATAAACTTGCCTTGAGAGGTGTTTTCAAACCAGAAAGTAGGGAACTTTAGACTTGTAAGGTGCATTTGGTCGAGCAAATACACAATTTGTCCGCCATCTATACTGTTTCTGGCTAGGCGGTCTGGGTGCCAAGCCAAAATACCAGTGGCTTCGCCAGCTTCAATGCGTTTGAGCATACTGCCAAAAATAGGTCTGCCTGGCACTTTGGCGGATTGTTTCTCCACTAGCTCGTCAATTATCTGTACGCCCTCATTTTTGGCATATGTGCGCAACTCTACAAGTTGTGCCTCAATGGACAACACTTGCTTATCCTCAACATCTGTACTCTTACGAGCATACAGAAAATATTTTTCGCTCATAGTTTTTACCCCCTAAAACTTAAATGACCGTCCTGGTGCAACCAACCTAGAAAGACTAGATTGTCCAAGACGGCCATTAAAGCCCTCAAATAAAATAGTCTTTCACTGGTTGGTTGCACTACCATTTTACCAAACATAAACCGCATGGCGGCTAAAATCCAAACAGGCGCAGCCAACGGCTGCCCATGCTGCGCTTTCTCCCCCTGAAAACATCTGGCTGGCGCTCCGCGCCGCCAAAGAAAAAATCGCCCTTTCGGGCGACAATTTCGCTTTTAGTCCTGAAATGGTGGATTTTTACAACCAAGCTCGAACCTATTTTGAAAAAAGTTGCTAAAAAACTGCAAAGCGGCGGCCAAAGCCGCCCCGCCTTTTTGAGATTTCCCGCTAATTCTTTTTTGGATTTGGAAAAGGCCGGTTTTTCTGACGGTTTGCTTGCGCGTTTACACTACTCAATTCCGAGAGCTACAAGACCGGCTGGTGTCATTCTACCTTCTGCGATTAGGCGCCCGGCATACTCACGGTTGCGTTTTGAGGTAGTGCCCTTGGTCCGGCGCGGTGTAAATTGCTGAAGATATGACACGTCATCACCTTTGATGCGTTTGCTTTCGCTCCAACCAAAACAGAGTCCTTCCTCCAACACCTCCACGAACGATACGCTGGCCACGCCAGAGTCTTTCTTGTAGATACGGAGCCAGATACCCATTGAAGAAGTATGATTTTGTTCTAACCACTCCCTCAGTTCGGCGACAGATACAAATGACAGGACGGGTAATTTCGACTTCATATTATTTCTTACTATAACCTACTTTTGTAACGAATGTTTGTACTGCCGAGGCGTCTTGCCGAGTGCTTGTTTAAAGTCAGTAATAAAATGTTGCTGGCTGCTGTAGCCGCAGTCGTAGGCGATGGCTGCCCAATCAGGATTATCACTAACACGGATATGCTGGGCCGCTATAAGTAATTTCTTACGCTGAAGCAACCATTTCAGCCCAATCCCCGTGTAATCTCGAAATAACTGCTGTAGCCAGCGCTCGCTTTTGTTAAAGTAACGAGCAACGGTTTTCACTGTCTGCAAGTTCGTATCCACTTCGATGATTGCGATAATCTTGTTTATGATATCGATGTTGGGGTCGGCCTCGGCGTGTTTCGTCCGCACCAGCTCTGCCAGTCTGGCTAAGGCTGCCTCGTCGTCAAGCGACAAGAGATCGGCGATATATTGCCTAGAAGCCTTGGGGAATACAAGTTGAAGGTCGAGCGTTTTGTCGATAGTGTCTATAAGTTGTCCAGGCCAAAAGGCATGGAACGCACCGGGCCGAAACCGAATACCGATAATCCTGCCACTACCTGTAGCCTCGTACATACGGGTAAACCGAAACGTCCCTTGTACGCCCGATAACTGCCCTGAAAGATAGACATCGACGTACGGGCGATGCATTACTTGCTCTGAGATGTACGGTTGAGCGCCTACTTTGTCCCATCGAATAATCCAAAAATGTTCGATAAACAATGCCAAATCTGACGGTGGCGCGTACGTCTGGAAGGTAATGTTTTGTCGAAAACTCTCTGGATTGAGCCGTCCCCGCGGTTCACTACTGGCTGCGGATTTTTGTAATACATCATTCATGCCACTTTGTATTATAACGAATATCAGTTTTATGCAGAAAGGAAGCAAATGACACAGATACTACGAGGGGTTGCAACGATAAGCCTATGGGCGGCCGATCATCAGGCAGCAGTCGAATGGTATAGCAAGCTACTAGACATGAAGCCATACTTTGCGCAACCTGGCTATGCAGAGTTTCGGGTTGGCGATAATGAGACCGAGGTCGGCATCATCGACAGCAACTATGCACCCCATATGTCATTTCCCAAAGAGCCATCTGGCGTGGTGGTGTATTGGCAGGTCGATGATGTACAAAAGGTGCTTAAACAGCTCGTATCGATGGAGGCCAAACAGCTAGAAGCACCCAAAGAGCGGGGCAACGGCTTTGTCACCGCATCGGTGGTTGATCCATTCGGAAATATCCTGGGCATTATGTACAATCCGCATTATCTCGAAGTGCTGAGTACAGAATAGACATAAGCTGCGTAGAATAAGCAAACCGTCAGAAAAACCGGCCTTTTCCAAATCCAAAAAAGAATTAGCGGGAAATCTCAAAAAGGCGGGGCGGCTTTGGCCGCCGCTTTGCAGTTTTTTAGCAACTTTTTTCAAAATAGGTTCGAGCTTGGTTGTAAAAATCCACCAAGATTGGGTTTTTACGCCCACGCTAGAACCCATCATGATGTTAAGAAGTATCCTATATTTACTTTGTGAATATTCTTAAATGGCTGATAGGACATATAGAAGAGGTATCAATATAAGCTTCATGAGAAGCGGACAGAGAAGCTAAGATGAATTACGATCTGGTCTTCTGGAAACAGAAGAACGAGAAGAGCAATGATGACATGAATACCTTTGTTGATATAGGGATTAAATTTGACTGCCCGCTTTACGATCCACAGACTGATGAGCGCGCTGTTTGAGCAAGCTGATGAAGTTTAGCTCAGTTATGTTTTATAAAGCAGGAGCAGACACAGTTCCCTTAGGGAGTCGACTGTTAGCTTGGCATGTTAGACTAGACAGTTGTTAGTACTTATGGTATAATGTATATTAGTATGCCAAAAATATTTGAAGCAAGTGGTCCAAATGGACTATTAGAAGCAACAGAAGCCCTACTGACTAGTGAGGAATTTGACATGGCAGCAGTTAGCCAGGTTATTGACCCATCTAGCTCACTTCTCGAAGAACTAGATGATGGAAGCAGGCAAAACGACCTGATAAACAGAGAAAGATTAAGAAGCGAACTTCCGCAGCTTGATACTATCGAGGACTTAGTTAAAGATCACTGGGTAGAAAACGGCTATCGAGGCATGGAGATTGTAAGAGGCTTTATATTAGACCAATGGAGAAAACCAGGCATAGCCCCGCATGTCGATGAACTTATCTATTGAGACAGAAGGATTGAAGCTGGGGTGCAACTAAGTCTTTGCGTTAAAGGCTTGAGAAAATTTATGGCAGAGCGTTTGCCACATGACTTTAGAAATGAAGACGGAGCATTTGATGCCTCTGGCTACAGTGAGTTTTACAATTTCAATGGACAATTATTTAAGGAGATAATGGAAGGACGTCTGCCTCGGTCCGAAGCGGTGCTTAGACCTGGTGATGTGGCGATGTTCCCTCATCACCCAGCAATTACATTCCATGGTGTTATAAACCTTGAACCTTCTGTTGCTAGGCTAATCAGTTATAATGCAGAAAAAGCGACCGATAATTAAAAGTTGGTCTGCGGGACATACCTCGATTGTAATGGAATCTAGATTATAAAAACCAGTCTGTTCGGGACTACTTAATAGTCTGTTAGATATTTTTTAAGGAAAAGGCTTTTTTTCTGTCGGGAAGCTGCAACTATCAGCGACGTTTGCCGCGATTATTTTCACAAGGCTTTGCGCAGTCCGTTTCGTCCTAGATTGAGCCAGTAATTGGTTTCTTCGGTATTGTTGCCATTTATAAATTTTTCTTGATGAGCGCCCATAAACTCCATAGCCACGCCTGCTAGGGCGTATGCGGGCAAGTATCGGCGTTCGTCTTTTGTAAGTTCGGCAAATTGGTTGTAGTCATTAATGACTTGCTCACACCTATCTTGTAGAGTAGTTATGTCGTCTTTGTGGTATAGCAAATTAGCGGCAATCACAGCAAGTTCTTGTATTCGTGGGTAGCGATTGGCAACCGAAAAATCTAAAACATAAATTCTTCCGCCATTAGCTTTTAATATATTCGTCTTGGTAAAGTCGCCGTGTACAAAGGCATGCGGTAGCTCCTTTACTGGAATAGTGCTATACTGTGCCATTACTTGCTCTACCAAAACTAAATCTACAGGCTCGATATATTGTTTTACAAGCTCAAACATAGTGCCAATGTTTGGAATTGCCCAACTATCAAACAAATAAGGAGGTTCGTAGTCTATGGCATTTATTTTAGCGGCTTGTTCCAAAATTGCTCGGCGTTCGTTGTCATCAGGCGCACGGTCTAACTCAAAAAATGTTTTGCCGTCGATAAAGCGCATCAGCACCAAACTAACGCCGCTTTCTGTATGGGTAATTTTGCCGCTTGTAGTTGTTATAAGTTCTGGATGGTTCACACCAGCGGCAACAACTTTCTTCATAATGTCTGTGTATCGTGCTATTTCCTCTGGTTTGCGAGTTTTCGCAAACATCTTGGCCAAGTAACGGTTCTGATCGGTTTCAATAATGACGTTGCAATCCTCATAACCGACTTCAATAACACTATGGTTTGTTGGTGTGCCTATGTCGTAGGAATTGGCAATCCGTTTGATTAGTGGTTCAAGTTCGTCATTATAGGCGAGGCGGTCTGTTGGTTTTTGCGCTTCGCTCATTTACGTCTTTACGGCAATAACACTTATTTCAATCGTAGCATCTAATGGCAATGCAGCGACACCAACAGCCTCTCTCGCTGGTAGTGTACCTGTGAAATATGTTGGATAGAATTTATTAATCTCGGGCATTTGTTCGAGATCAGTTACATAGACTGTCGCCTTTACTATGTCGTCGATCGTTAAATTGGCACATTTGAGGATGGCTGCAATATTGCGCATTATTTGCTTAAGCTTTTCTTCAACAGTTTGACCCATCATCTTACCATCTGTGTTGATGTTAATTTGTCCTGATACAAATACTAGACTGCCCGTATCGATTGCTTGTGAGAGTACTCCAGGTACAGAATCCGCGTCTGGTGTAGAGATTTCTTTTTTCATGGCATTAATTATAACAGACCACATCAGTTTATGTGTCGTTTGCAACGCATAGCGTTTTGCCGCTCCGAGTTAGCTGTAATTGTAAAGCAGACGCATAGTAACAGGCAGATCGTATAAATGATATAATTGTAGGTGATGCGATGACCGAGAATAGGTGGTAGCTTGCAAAGTTACATACGGTAGGTTCATGTCTACCTCGCATCTCCAGGATATCCATGACAGCACAAGAATACATTGAATCGAAGCTCAAAGAACTAAGTCAGCCATATGAGTTGCCAATGCCTCGAAATACCGATGACATGGGCAAAACTATTTTTCAGTTACTGACATCTAAAAAGTTTCGCAAAAACTCGTTGACACCTCAGTACACTGAGCATATTCGTGGAGCAATTAAAGAAAATGTGGCCAACAATACACCAATCAATATTACATTCATGGGCGGTTGCTATAAACTGTGGCGGCTTAAAGAGTCACCAGAATGTGATTGGGCAGAGCTATTCGCACTGATGTATTACAGCCAGTGGGTGAAATCAGTTTGTACAATATACCAACCCGGCGTTTGGTTTGATTTTATGCTCGATGACTTCATTGTTGCCAAGCTTCATACTGCTTCTGAGGCTGATGTCACAACCTATCGTGCTGGCCGCGACCAACTACTAGAATTCCTGAAACCATATCAGCCTAAAAATTTGCATATGACTAACACCGGAATCAGCACATTGTTTGAATCGGCTGAAGACTATGAGTCTAAGCTAGCGGCCGCACATACACAACTACAAAGTGAACTACCAAACGGCATACTCGAAATAGATGATAAAGCTTTAGCCACCATTGAGCTCAATGCAAATGCGAAGCCAGAACAAAAATCTGACCCGCGGTGGCGGGAAAAGATCGAAACTTTGCATGCCGCCTACATGCGTATAAAAAATGCCACCGGCTACTCAACAATGAGCACCAAGATTCGTGCCTTCAATCAGCCGTTTCCTGATGGCACATGTATCCCTGTCGGCAGCACCAAGGATTCTATCGTAAAATTTTGGGTCGGCGTAGGAGTCCTGCAGCCTAGAGACGCCAATTACCGACAACTTGTTTTATCGCCGAGCCAACTTGAACAGGCATCGTTTAATTTTGAGGATGTCAATATTTCTAGCTTGCTTGGCAAAAACTTTACGACAATCAGGGTTTTGTCTAAATAGGATTGAATAAAACGGTGATCGATGCGAGCCACACTATCTCACCCAGAACCACCGTTTGCAATACTCCTGAAGCTACCCGCACGAATTTCTAAAAGAGAAGGAATTTTTTCCGCCAAGAGTAGTGTCGGTTTGTGAAATTGCGGTTATAAAGATTTTTTGAGCCAGTCAAAAATACGCTGGTTATAGTCGGCTACTTGTTGCGCGGTGAAATTGTCTAGCGAGTGAGTTACGCCTTCTGCCAAAAATATTTCTGGCTTGAATGCGTTAGCGTAGGCGTCAGTTGTTTCTCTGGGTACCTCTTCATCATTTTCGTGAACTACTAACAAAACTTTGCCCTTGAACTTTGATGCTCTCGCAAGCAGCGGGTGTGTGGCCAATGCCTCTGCATTGCGCCTAAATTCTTGGGTTGCTTCGCGGTCTTCGTTTTTCTTAAGAGTGTAGAAATCTGACGGCTTATAAATTGCTGGTGCGCGCAATACTAAACCATCAAACTCTCGGTATTTAGTCAGCTGTGTAGCAAGAAAGCCGCCGTAGCTTGAGCCAAGAACAAAAACTTTACGGTTTGGGTAATTCACTTTAATCCAGTCAAAGACAGCAATAACTTCTAGAAAATGTTGAGCGGGGCGTATGTCCTCAACATTAAACGGACTGTCGCCGTGTCCTGTGTAATCAAATATGACTGAAGTTATGCCAAGTTCGCTGGCAAGGTGTGGCAAAAAATCATAATAACGTTGTTTTGTTCGTTTTGACGTCCTGCCAATAAGCCACAACAAAACTGCGCCGTTTTCGCTACCTTCATATATATCGGATTTTACTGCATAACCATTTAGTGAAATATCTAGTGTTTTCATCGTAGACACTCCTGGAGTAACTCTGGGAATTCAACTGTTTTTAAATCGTCGTAACAAAAATGTCCTTTGTCGTGAGACTCTCTGTAGCTAGTATTTTTGACCGCATTATATTCTGGGTTCATCGAATGCGCAGCCAATACAACAATTGGTTTTTCATATCTATAATTATAACAGGTTCTCCTCTGCTTAAACGTAACCCGACACAAAAAAACCTTGCATAATGCTTGCTTTGGAAACGTAGGTGTTGGTAGGGGGGGATGTATATGCAGCTTTGTCTTAACAATTACACAAAGATTATTTCTTGATAGCAGAATTATCGGCAGAACTCGTATCTGTCTTCTTGCTTATGTCACCTAAGCCGTGGGTAAAGCGTGTACTAATTACTCCGAGTTTTTCGTGAATCTTTTTAAGCTTTCTGGGTTTCTCTGGTTGTATATGCTCTGGTAAGACTTCCAATATGCGCTCTAGCTCATTTCTAACTAACTGCCTGTCGATTACCGATAACTCAACAGCTTTTATGGGACAGGTGTCAATATGGCCAAATTTTTCTCGTATATCGCCAAGCTCATTTTGCATTGCCTCCGTTGCGATTATATTTCATTTGTTATCATTCGGAACGATTTCATAGCAGTATGTACCACCGCCCTCAACCTTTACTGCTGCAAAAGTGATACTGTGTATATCAAATGAGATTGCACCTGTAGAGGTCATTGTATGTAAGATGACTTTTGATTTCGGCTCTTTTTTTCCATCAAGCCACTCGTCTATCTTCTTCCCAAGTTTTCCGCCTTCTGCTTCGTTGTCTGCTATTACAAAAACGCGGGAGCGTACTGGTTGACGTGCGGTAGACGCCTCTAAGGCTTCTGGGTTATCAAAGTCGCTCACTACAGCGTTATTTTCATCGTAGAAGATGCTTGCGAAAGCTTTACCTCTGGGAATATCGCCGACAACCCGACTTAATGCGGTTTTAATATGACCAAGTCCTGGGTTGATACGCTTGTGTCAGCTTCCACTACACGGGTAACCACCTGGTCAACAAGTGGGTTTAGCCCCTGTAGTCTTTCCAATTCAGCAAATCTTTGCGTTAAGACGTCGTGACGCTTTGCAAATAGATAATCCGTATCTTTCATGTGGTCGAATTATATCAAATATTTCATATAATGGAATACTTATTTATGCAAATTATCGAAGCTATTAGGTAAGTAAAAAAAAATGAGGGTATGGTATAGAGTTAATAATTATTTGTGTCAATGCGTATGAGCGTATGGCCATTACATTAAAAGATTTGCTTCGATAATCGGTACATATTCAACCGACATCGGTCGTACTAGTTTTGTAGCTAGGTCCTGAAGGTTTACTCCCTTGAACTCATAAGAATCATCTACACCTGCTAGTTCTGAAGCCTTTGTAGCATAGACAATGCGCTCAATATCTGCCCACCCCGCACAGCTAAAACACATCACGCATGGTTCATGACTTGCATACAGCGTGGTATTCTTAAGATTATAGTTGCCTATTTTCTGACAAGCACCAACAATAGCTGAAACTTCGGCATGCGCAGATGGGTCTTTTCTTTCCCAGACGTGATTATGATCTACGGAAATAACTTTACCGCCAGCTACCACTACTGCGCCGTACTGGTGCGGCGGCCAGGCCTTTTTTGATTCTTCGACGGCTAGTTTTAGGTAGTCTTGGTCTGTCATTTCATGTTCTCTATCTTTATGATACACCATAGCCGCAAGTCAGCTGCCTCTAGCTGTAAGCACGAATAATCATCGCACCTGATATTGCTAGTAGGATCGCCATAATTTTTAGCCAAAAACCATCTTTTTCCTTTAGAATGAAATGCTCTCCGATAAGTGTGAGGATTAAGAACGCCTCGATTGTTATGAGTACAGCAGATGATTGTCCAAGGAATAGTGCTTGGTTCATGGCAAGGTTTGCGAAAGCACCCAGTATGCAGGCAAGTATGACTGGTCTGCTTGACTCCATGAATAAATTACGAACACGCTTGATTGAGTTTGGCATAATAATAAGATTGAGGACGACTACCGGCATAAAAGTTACAAAAAAGGTCAAACTAGCTGCATTAAATGACGTTAGTAAGTGTTTGTATAAAATTATTACAGCGGCGTAAAAAATGGTCGCTCCAAATGCTAACTGAACGCCTTTAAATGATCTCGGCTGCTTAAAATGTCGCAAAATAACTAATCCTGCACAGACGGTTAGTAATGTTCCGGCTAGTATGGGCCACGAAAATACAGCTTGTCCGACGATGACACTAAATACAAATACCCAAACCAATCTAAATTTTGTAACTGCGCCAGACAGCGATGCCTGGATGTAGTTTGATGATTTAAATAAAAGCAAGTTTTGACCCAAAATCAATAATCCTACGAGGAGTACGAGCAACCATAGTATTGGATCAGTCGGTATTGTTGGTTCCGCTAGCATAAACGGCAAACTAACAACTGCACCAATCAGGCTAAAATAGAATGAGAATGCCCAGGCGTCTTTCTGGTCGCGCAAAACGTGACGAGTTAGCAGGCTTTGTGCAGTGTATAGCGCGCCAGATAAAAGGGCGAATAATAACCACATGCGCTACTCAACAGAAGTTAGCCCAGCATGTTGAATATTTTTGTAACGATACATCGCGTTTAATTGTAGCAGAATTGTCCTTTGTTGTTGTGGAGGTGCGTGTCCGCCTACATACGTAAAATGTGGTTTATTCTACCCGAACCTTGTCAAATTCTAAGCATAACCATTTACAAATATGTTTATATTGTGTATAATGGAACTGCAGGATAAGAAAGGGGATTATATGTCATTTGCACACTGGGAGTGGTAAAAATTACTACAACAAAAAACTAGCGCGTTTGTAGCGCTATTTTTTTTATTGCATGAATTTTATTTAAGTTCGTGATATTATACTTGCCACCTATTGAAGGGTTTGCTTTGATAGTTGCGTCGATACCTTTTCTAGCTCCAGTGAATATAAACGCTTTTCGTAATGGTAGCATTATGTGCGGTATTGCGATGAGGAGATGTGAGCTTGGTCGGTGCGGACAATTGTCAGTCGAGCTCCTAAAATACTAAGCTGCGATTTAATCTGTTTAGTATTGCTATTTTCGCGCATGCCTATTGCAAAATTGACTGATTGTACCAACTCTTCTATGCCTGGCCACTTAGCGAGCTGTTCTGCTACGTCTGATCCTATTAAAAACGTCAGGTTTGCTCCTATAAAATGCTGCTGTAATATTGGCAGAGTTTTAGAAACGCTAAAACGATGCTTAGCTAGCTTCAGCAGTTTTAAATTGGATAGACCTGTGATTGATGCCTGGATCATTAAGCACCGTGAATTATAGCTAGAAACACTATTTTTTGCCGGGGGAATGTGGTCAGGTAAAAAAAATACTGCATCAAGCTGACAAAGTCTCGCAGCTTCAAGCGCAAATGCAATGTGCCCGGGATGAATCGGGTCAAAGGTACCTGGGTAGATGCCAACTTTCTTCAAACTAGTCCGATCAAATCTACTATCTGCTGGTGAATTTTACCATTGCTAACAACTGTACCCTTGATTGGCTGCGTATAATTATATGGTTTGCCAGTTAGATCAGTAACGACACCGCCAGCTTCTTCGACGATGACGTTTATTGCAGCGACGTCGTAAGCATTAACGCGTCGCTCGACGTAGCCTGTAAATCTGCCACGAGCGACACTAATCGCCTTATGCACGGCGCCGCTGTAAATAGCCAGCGAGTATTTTTTGGCAACTAATTCGTGGATAAACGGGTCGGACATAACTTCCTCCGGTGAGCTGGCGATCGCAAAAATTCCGTTCTCTAAATTGTTTTCGTTAACAAATAACCGCCGGTCATTAAAGTAGGCACCTTCTCCACGGATTGCCGAGAATAACAGCTTTTGTACGGGGTTGTAGCACACGCCGATCACCGCCTATCCATCAACCACCAGGCCGAGCGAAAACATCGCTGTCGGTACTCCCCAAGTAAATGCCTTGGTGCCATCAATAGGGTCACAAAACCAACGCCTACCTAAGCCATATCCTCCCGTGCTCTCTTCTTCACCAATTACGATATCGCCAGGAAAGGCTTTTGAAAGTTCGGCTATCACCATGGCATTAATAGCCGTGTCGGCGACTGTGACAGGTGAGCCATCTTGTTTCATTTTGCGCTGTTGATCGCCATCAAAATATTCCAACATAATTGTTCCGGATTGTTTGGAGATTTTCTTTGCGACGTCTAGTTCTTGGGTGTACATTGTTTTAAGTATACTATGGATATATGAATGATAGGCGTAATGTTCTTGATGAATTTAAAGACATGCCGATGGATGCGATTATTGCTAAACTCGATAAGCGTGGAGTTGAGGTCGAAATCGCAATTGAAAATCTAAAACGCGATTTTAACATGGGGACAATTGTTCGTACTGCAAATGCTTTCGGTATACGAAAAATACACATTATCGGAAGCAAGCAGTGGAACAAGCGCGGCGCAATGATGACCGATAAATATTTGACAATTGCTTACTATCCTTCGGTAGGCGACTTTAGTAGTCAACAGCAAGATAAAACAGTTGTAGCGGTCGATAATGTTCGAGGGGCGCTAGATATTCGCGACGTACCAAAAACAAGGGGGGCGATACTGGTTTTTGGAGCAGAAGGGCCAGGACTAAGCGAAGAAATGATGAGTGTGGCAAATACAATAGTAGAAATTCCACAAATTGGCAGCACACGTAGTATCAACGTCGGTGTGGCCGCGGGCATAGCCATGTGGGAATGGTTGCGGTAGTGCTTGCCGATAGCGTGAAATGCATCATAATTACTTAAACATGGCCAGAACTACACCATACGAATTAGCAAATAGTGATGAAGTCAAAGAAATAGCCAACATTCTTCTTAGTGATCCTTTCACGCGGGCGGATATAACTGCTTTATTGAGCCAATACGAAGAATATAAGGCTGAAACATTACGTTGTATAGCGAACTATATCATCCTGATTTCGGCTAGAGAATCTGAGGTTCACTCGGTGCTCGATATGCTGCCGATTAAAACAGGCAAATCTTTTATGAGTGAAAAAATTGGTATTGCGCGACAGATAGGAGTTAGTTCTTTGTCTAGTAAGGGTAAAGATGTCTCAAATAGAAGATTAGGAGTGGCCTTAGCTAGATCAAAAAACACTTCAGTAAAACGCATAGCTCGTAAGGCAGCTGAGGGCGGGTGGAGTGATCTTATTAAAGCTGTAGAATATGCATTTGAGCGCGTGGCATCTACCAGAGAAGCTAGTAAGACGTAAATACTCTGAAGAGCTAATACTACTTATCCTTGCAAAATGATGTTAAAAATGTCACAATGGAGGCTATATGACAAGCTTATCGGCAGAACCTTACAAGGGTGCGCGTGACTTTTTTCCAGAAGACATGCGAGTTCGTGACTATATATTTGGAGTTTGGCGTAAAGTGGTGCGCCGGTATGGGTACGAGGCATATGATGCTCCTTTAATCGAGCCTTACGATGTTTTTGCCGCCAAAACTGGTCAAGAGATTGTAAATGACCAAACCTACCAATTCGTCGATCGTGGCGAGCGTCGAGTAGTGATAAGACCAGAAATGACACCGAGCGTGAGCCGGATGATTGCAGCCAGGCGTCAAGAAGTTGCTTACCCAGCTCGTTGGTATAGTATTGCTCAATTTATGCGTTACGAACGACCGCAACGTGGTCGAGAGCGCGAGTTTTGGCAGCTTAACGCCGACATTTTTGGTGCTGAAACAGTAAAGGCAGATGCCGAAATTATTATGCTGGGTTCAAAAATCATGGAAGAGTTTAAAGCGACGCCCGACATGTACCAAATTCGCATTAATAATCGTAAAATTATTAACTTTATGATGGCGCACTATCTAGGCCTTGATACAGTGCAAGCCGAATTAATGATGAAACTATTTGATCGTAAAGGTAAAATTTCGCATGAAGACTTTCGCGATCAGGCTATTGAAATATTTGGACAAGCGACCGCGAAAGATGGCCTACAAAAAATCGCACACCTTTTGGCAGCAAAAAATATGGATGATTTACCTGAGGTAATTCGCGATAGCGACACAGTACGCGAGATTCAAGAGTTGTTTACGCTGCTCGAGCGAGGCGGTGTGACGAACGCGATTTTTGACATTAGCTTGATGCGTGGATTTGATTACTACACTGGTACTGTGTTTGAGTTTTTTGATATGCATCCCGAGAACAACCGAGCACTCTTTGGGGGAGGCCGTTACGACGGGTTAGTCGGTCTCTTTGGGGCGGAACCGCTAAGTGCGGTCGGATTTGCACCGGGCTATAGTATGACGGAGATTTTTCTAACGACGCATAATTTACTGCCAGATATCAGCTCTTTAACAGATCTTTACATAGCGGTGCTCGAGGGTGCTGAAACTGGAGCAGCTAAATTAGCCGATGCGTTACGGTCTGAAGGTGTAAATGTTGAACTCGATATTACTGGCCGTAAAGTTGACAAGCAGCTTAAAACGGCTATAAAAAAACATATTCCGTTTGTCACTTTTATTGGCGCGAAAGAAATCGAAGAAGAAGTTTACCCGCTTAGAAACATAGGAGATAGCAGCGAAGAAAAGCTTAGCCTTGAAAGATTGGTGAGCACTTTGCGTGATAGTCGTCGACACAAGAAAAGAAGCGACGACGACGAGTTTGACATTAGCTAGGTCGCAGAGACGTCAGGCATTTGCTACAATAGATAACTATGAAGACGACCGTAAAACGAAACTCACCGAGCAATGTAACATTGACAATTCATGTAGGGAAAGCCGAACTAGATGACGGTGAACAGGTGGCGCTACATAAAGCCTCTAAAACACTGAAAATAGCTGGATTTCGCAAAGGGAGAGCACCACTAGCGGTAGTAGCCAAGCACGTCGATCAACAACAGTTGGCGCTCGAAACGGCCGATAACGCCATTTCTGTAGCTGTTGTTAAAGCCTTTGAAGGCGAAGACTTACGTGCAATTATGCGGCCAGAAGTAAATGTTACAAAATTTATTCCCGGCCAAGAGCTGGAATTTACTGCAACAGCTGATGTCTTACCGGAAGTTAAGCTTGGTAACTATAAAAAAATTACTGGCGCAACACGAGCTAAAGTATCAGTGAGTAAAGCCGATGTTGAGGAAGTCCTTGAACGGATTCGATCACAGATGTCAGCTAAAAGTGTAGTAAAACGTGCGGCGGTAGTGAATGACGAGGTAAGCATCGATTTTGTTGGCAAGAAAGACGGTGAAGCTTTCGAGGGCGGGACAGCAAATGACTACGCACTAACATTAGGTTCTAAAGCATTTATTCCTGGCTTTGAAGAGGCTATTGTTGGCCATAAATCTGGTGATGAATTTGCGATTGATGCAACTTTTCCTAAGGACTATCAAGCACCCAATCTGGCTGGACAAAAAGTTGTTTTTGACATAACCCTAAAGGAAGTCCGCGAAAATAAGCTACCTGATTTAACAGACGAGCTCGCAGCAAAAGTTGGCCCGTATTCAAGCGTGAAGGATTTACAAGCTGATATCAAAAAGGAACTGACCGCACAAAAAACGCGCGAGTCTGACGAAGCATATAAAAATATGCTCGTCGAAAAGCTTGTTGAGAAGTCAACTGTCGATGTACCTCAGGTGTTGATTGACGACCAGCTTCAATCGATCGAACAAGATTTGGGGCAAAACCTTGCTCGCCAGGGTATGAACCTCGACCAGTATTACCAACAACGAAACTTTAAGGATCGGGATGACTGGGTGAAAAAAGAAGGAAATGACTTGGCCGTTGAACGAGTAAAGACAAGTCTTGTTGTAGCTGCGTTGAGTAAAAAGGAGAAGGTTACCGCCTCGAGTCAAGATTTAGCTGCTCGAATCGCCGAATTTAAAGACCAGTATAAAAATGACCCAGAAACTGTAAAGCGTTTCGATGAGCCGGAGGTACAACGTGATGTGGCGAATCGTTTAATTACCGAACGAACGATCGACCGGCTTGTTGAACTGAACGCTTAAATTATTCTTATGATTTGTCGACGTTGTTTTGTGTGATAGTATGACGATATGATGTCACTAGAAATTCAAGATGATCGATCGCGTGCTGAAAGTCCGCTAAGACGACACAGCAAAAAACTGCTAGCTGGTATTGCAATCTGTCTCCCGTTCGCGGTTTTAATAGACGCATGGGCAAACGCAACAACTACTGCTCGGTTAGAAAACGCAGGCTTTAATGTTGTGGATGAAGGAAGCACGGCAACTTACCAAACAGCTGGCAATGAAACCTATGCCATTCTTTGTGATGACAAAAAGCTAATCACAGTTCGTTTAGGAAAGGCCGCTGTATCTACTGATGAGGTTGATATAAGCGGTGGTTCTTTTCGATTTACTCAACCTATGTCTTCGATAACTGATCCGCGTAATACTATACGAACCGGCGAGGAGACGACTCGGTTTTACACAGTTGGCAATCCAGCTTGTGGGGCGGAAGTTGCTGTCGAAGATGGACCAGTCAAAAAAGAGGTGACGTTCGGACCGCGATATTAGCACTCCTATTGCGCGAGTGCTAGGTATACGTTATTATTAGTTGTATGAGCAATCCAAAAAGCTACCTAGTACCAAATGTTATCGTAAAAACGCGTGATGGTGAACGCGGCTATGATATTTACTCGCGACTACTAGAAGACAGAATTATTTTTCTTGGCGAAGATGTCAATGAACACACCGCCAATGTCGTGGTTGCGCAGTTGCTTCACCTGGCAAACGAAGATTCAAAAGCGGATATCTCCCTCTATATTAATAGCCCAGGTGGGAGCGTGTATGATGGGCTTGCGATTTTTGACACAATGAATTTCGTTAAACCCGACGTTGCGACGTATGGCATTGGTTTGCAGGCAAGCATGGGAGCACTGCTCCTCAGTAGTGGTGCAAAAGGCAAACGACACTTACTGCCAAATGCACGCGTAATGATTCACCAACCAAGTAGTGGTACTCAAGGAAAAGTGACCGATCAAGAGATTAGCTTGCGTGAGGCACTTGAACTAAAAGAAAAATTAGCCAAAATTATGTCCGATAACACAGGTCAAAAACTAGCAAAAATAAAGGCTGATATGGAACGAGACTTTTGGATGAGTGCAAACGACGCGAAGGCGTATGGCTTAGTTGATAGCATTTTGCAAAAAAGTCCTTGACAGCTTCGACGGACTTCTCCATAATAGAAGCTAATGAAGATAGCGTAGACTGGGTTGGTTGTACACCACGCCTTTGGCGGGGGCTTTTTGGTATGCAGAACCTTCCTTGTTTAGATCAACTTCGGCGCCAAGGGATGCTTTCGGCTATTCCTATCACCTATATCAAATCACCAGTAAGGGAGCTTGTATGCCAACCACTAAGCAGCAGCGCGTTTTTTTCACGAAAGACGATAACGCGCTTGATGTGCCACACCTAATTGCACATCAAACCACCTCATGGCGTGATTTCGTTGAGACCGGACTCAGCGAAATTTTTGCTGAAATTAACCCAATCGATGATTACACATCGCAAAAACTCGCTTTGCGCTTCAAGGAATATCGTTTTGATGAGCCGAAAATGAGCGACCAAGAAGCCAAAGAAAATAATACAACTTTTGAGGCTGCGCTGCATGTTACGACAGAGCTAACCAACAAAGTGACTGGTGAAGTAAAAGAGCAAGAAATTTACTTGGGTGACTATCCTTGGATGACTGAGCGGGGCACGTTTGTGGTGAACGGTACCGAACGCGTAGTGGTAAGTCAGTTGATTCGGAGTGCAGGAATTTTCTTTACAGCCGACACGAATAGCGGTCGAAACTACTATGGTGCGAAACTGATTCCTGGACGCGGCGCATGGCTAGAATTCGAAACATCTGCTGCCGGAGCTATTTATGTAAAGATCGACCGTCGTCGTAAAATTCCAGTAACTACCATGCTTCGTGCACTTGGGTATGGCAAAGTCGGAGATATTCGCAAAGAATTCGAATCGGTTGATACAGGTGAGGTTAAGTATATTGACGCGACTCTAGAGAAAGATACTACCCACGGACCGAACGAAGCGCTAATTGAGGTGTATCGTAAACTTCGCCCAGGGGATCTGGCAACTGTCGATAACGCTCGCCAAATGATCGAGCGCATGTTTTTTGACTTCAAGCGTTTTGACTACAGCCGAGTCGGACGCTATAAACTAAACCAACGACTTGGACTTGACGTTGCGAATACGACCAATAATCGTGTTTTTCAAATGACTGATTTAGTCGCGATAATTAAAGAGATTATTCGCCTGAATAACACTCAAGAGCCAGCTGACGACATCGATGCCCTGTCTAATCGTCGTGTAAAGATGGTCGGAGAGCTTGTAGCTCGGCAGTTCCGCGTAGGTATGCTCAGGATGCAGCGCAATATCATGGACCGCATGAGCATGACGGATATCGAAACAGTTACGCCAAGCCAATTAATTAATGCACGTCCAGTGGTAGCAGCTGTTAGAGAATTTTTTGCCAGCAGTCAACTCAGTCAACTCCTTGATGAGGTAAACCCGCTATCTGAATTAAGTCAAAAGCGACACCTCAGCAGCATGGGTCCTGGCGGTCTAAGTCGCGAACGAGCGGGATTTGATGTGCGTGATGCTCACCCAACCCACTATGGACGTATTTGTAGTGTAGAAACTCCAGAAGGAGCCAACATTGGGTTGGTACTAAACTTAGCTACGTATGCCAGAGTAAATGAGTATGGATTTATTGAAACACCGTATCTGAAGGTAAAGAACGGCAAAGTACTCGATGACGTAATCTATCTTGACGCCTCTGAAGAACTCGGCGAGGTAATTGCCGACGCCGGTGCTGAGCTTGATAAATCAAACAAGTTTGTATCTGAGCGTGTCAGTGCTCGTAAAAATATGAAGCCTGAGCAGGTTGATGTGAGTGAGGTTACCTTGATGGACGCAGCTCACAAACAAATCTTGGGTTCAACAGCTAGCCTAGTGCCATTCATTGAAAAAAATCGAATCGACCGCAGCCTTACAGGCTCAAACATGCAACGACAAGCCGTGCCACTACTAACTCCACAAGCGCCGACAGTCGGTACTGGCATAGAAGGTAATGTTGCTCGTGATTCAGGTCAACTCATTGTGGCTGAAGGTACCGGTGAAGTTACTCGTGCTGATGCAACATTAGTTGAAGTAAAGTATAAAGACGGCGTTAAGCAATATCGTCCAATTCGATTCTCGAAATCTAATGACGATCGATCGATTAATCAAAAAGTTCGCGTTACGCGCGGCGACAAGCTGAAAAAAGGTGATATTTTAATCGAAGGGGCATCTGTTGCTGACGGCGAGTTAGCAATTGGCCGAGACTTGCTAGTGGCTTTTATGCCCTGGGCAGGTTACAACATGGACGACGCTATTGTGCTGAGCAACCGTTTAGTGCAAGATGATGATCTAACTAGTATCAATATCAAAGATTTCAACGTAGAAGTGCGCGAAACAAAACTTGGGCCAGAGATTGTTACTCGTGATATTCCAAATGTAAGCGAGGAATCTTTGCGTCACCTCGATGAAGACGGAATTGTGCAAGTAGGTTCGGAAGTAAAGGCCGGTGATGTCTTGGTAGGTAAAATTACACCAAAAGGTGAACAAGAACTAAGCAGTGAAGAGCGGCTGTTACGAGCAATATTTGGTGAAAAAGCCAAGGATGTTCGCGATACGAGCCAGCGTATGAACAGTGCAGCTGGCGGTAAAGTTGTCGGCGTAAAGGTGTTCTCGCGAGAAAACGGCCATGAATTAAAATCTGGTGTACTGATGCAAATCCAAATTTTTGTAGCCCAGCTTCGAAAAATATCGGTTGGTGATAAGTTAGCCGGTCGACATGGAAACAAGGGTGTCATCGCTCGTATTTTGCCGGTTGAAGATATGCCGTACCTGGCTGACGGTACATCGGTTGATATTGTACTTAACCCGCTTGGTGTTCCTAGCCGTATGAATCTTGGTCAGTTGTTTGAAACTCATCTTGGTATGGCGGCAAGAACACTTGGCTATAAGGTTGCGACCCCACCGTTTAATGGTATTCCATCGAGCAAGATCGAAGATGAGCTAAAGAAAGCCGGTTTTGCACCCGATGGCAAAAGCCAACTATTTGACGGTCGTACTGGTGAAGCCTTTGAAGAAAGAACTACCGTGGGTGTGATGCACATGATTAAGCTACACCATATGGTGAGCGACAAGATTCATGCTCGCTCAACTGGACCTTACACGATGGTCACTCAACAGCCACTTGGTGGTAAGGCTCAAAATGGTGGTCAGCGCTTTGGTGAGATGGAGGTATGGGCACTTGAGGCATACGGGGCAGCAGCCACACTTCAAGAAATGCTTACCATTAAATCTGATGATGTCTACGGACGAGCCAAGGCGTATGAGTCGATTATTAAAAACGAAGCAATTGTAGGTCCGAAGCTTCCAGAAAGCTTCAACGTACTCGTAAAAGAACTCCAAGGACTTGGACTTAGGGTTGATCTAGTCGATGAGCATGAAGAAGGCGTTGAGACAGTTGACGCCGAACACGTGATTGCATCGAGTGGACCAACCAACAAGACGGTTCCGATGAGTAGCATTGCATCTGACGATGAAGAAGTCGAAACGGTTATGGACGAGGCCGATGACATTGATCTCGAAGAAGACGGTATAAATATTGAGACAGCGGCCGAGTTTGATAACGAGCCGCAAACGGAAGAGGAGGCAAAATAATGAGCCGTTTTACCCCAACTACAGGAATTGCTGACTTTGACGCTGTGCGATTGGCAGTTGCCAGCGCTGACGACATGCTTAAGTGGAGTCACGGTGAAGTGACAAAACCAGAGACGATTAACTACCGTACGCAAAAACCTGAACGCGATGGGTTGTTCTGTGAGCGAATTTTTGGACCAGTTAAGGATATTAATCCTCATGATTCAAAACTGTCGGGTGTTCGCAGTCGCGAAGCGGCTATTGATAAAAATGGCGAACTGGTAACAAAATCAATTGTACGCCGGGAACGAATGGGTCATATTAACCTAGCAGCTCCGGTTGCGCATATCTGGTTTATGCGAGGCACTCCGAGCGCCATGAGTTTGCTACTTGGCTTTACAGTTCGAAACCTTGAACGCATTGCTTACTTTGCAACCTATGTTATTTTGGCTGTTAACAGTGAAAAACGTGATCAAATGCTCACTGATCTTGAAGCCGAAACTGAAGCTGGACGAGTAGCGATAAAAATTCGATATGAGCGTGAAGCCGGTGTTGAAAGAGCTGATGTTAAAAAATTAGCAGCTGAGCAAACCAAAGAACTAGAAGAATTAGAGGAGTCATTTACTGTTAAGAAGGCTCAGCTTGAAAGCTTGCAAAAGTATGCGCTGTTAAACGAAATTGACTTCCGCAATCTACCTGAAGAGTATGAAGAGCTAATTGAAGTTGGCATGGGTGGTAAAGCACTCAAACAAATGCTCGATGAGATTGATCTGGGCAAGTTGATTAATGAACTCAATGAAGAAGTTGCTGGCGCTAAAGGGCAACGCGAAAAGAAATTGCTCAAACGTCTCAAGGTACTTGAGGGGATGCAAGCAGCTGGCATTAATCCGAGCAGCTTAACACTGACGGTCATACCGGTTATTCCACCAGACCTTCGCCCAATGGTACAACTTACTGGTGGCCGGTTTGCAACGAGTGATCTAAATGATCTCTACCGTCGTGTCATTAATCGCAATAACCGCTTGAAGAAGCTGATCGATCTCAACGCACCTGAAGTGATTCAGCGCAATGAGATGCGTATGCTCCAAGAAGCGGTCGATAGCCTGATTGACAACTCTGCTGCTCGTGGTGGACGAGCGGTCAACGCTACCGGTGGACGTCGCCGTCTAAAATCAATCAGCGACATGCTAAAAGGTAAACAAGGTCGTTTCCGCCAGAATCTACTCGGTAAACGTGTAGATTACTCGGGGCGTTCTGTGATTGTCGTAGGACCGAAACTAAAGATTAACCAGTGCGGCCTACCGAAGCAAATGGCACTTGAGCTATTTAAGCCATTCGTGATTAGTCACTTAATTCGTAATGAGCACGCTCATAACATTCGAACAGCAACACGATTGATTGAAGCCGGCGATGCGACTGTCTGGGACGCGCTCGATGAGGTCATCGAGGGTAAGTATGTCTTACTTAACCGTGCTCCATCACTTCACCGACTCAGTATCCAGGCATTTATGCCGGTATTGGTTGAAGGTAAGGCTATTCAGCTCCATCCTTTGGTTGCCAACGGATTCAATGCTGACTATGATGGTGACCAGATGGCGGTTCACTTGCCACTTAGTGACGAGGCTCAAGAGGAAGCTCGTGTGTTGATGAGTGCTACGAATAACTTACTTAAACCAGCCGATGGAAGCCCAGTGCTCAATATCGGTCAGGACGTCGTGCTGGGTAACTACTACCTGACGTACGAAAAGCCAGGTGTTTTTGACAAAGAGAAAAAAGTATTCGCCAGCAGTTACGATGCGGAATTAGCCTACGACTTTGGCAAACTTGAGCTTCAAACGCCGATTAGAATACGTTCAAAAGGTGCCGTTCGCGACACAACGCTTGGGAGAGTCTTCTTTAACGAAATTTTGCCAACTGACTTTCCGTTTGACAACAATGTTCAAACTAAAAAGCAGCTGAAGAAAGTTCTCGGAAAGATTTTCGATAAGTACGGTGCTGAAATTACGGCTCAAACCGCAGATCGTATGAAAGGCTTGGCGTTTCGTTTTGCTACTGTTGCCGCCGTGTCGACGGGTAAAGATGATTACCCACACTTCGAAGAAGTTTCGCAGTTTGTTGCGGAAGGTGATGCTAAGGCGGCACTCATTTCAGAGCAATTCGATGAGGGGCTGATCACTGAAGAAGAACGCTATGGCCTGACGGTTGGTGCTTGGCGAACTGTTGACAACAACATTCGAGAGTTCTTGAAAGAACAGCTTTCTGCCATGGATACCAGTATCTCAGTTATGGTGAACTCTGGCGCACGTGGAGATATCGACAATGTTAAGCTAGCAAGCGCAATGATTGGTATTCAGGTTGATGCAACCAACCGTGAAATTGAGCTACCGATTCGTTCAAGCTTCGTAAAAGGACTTTCGAGCCTCGAAGCATTCGTAGCAACTCGAGGTTCACGTAAAGGTTTGATCGACACCGCCCTAAAAACAGCTGACTCTGGTTACTTGACACGTCGCTTAGTAGATGTAAGTCAAGATGTATTCACGGTAGAAGATCAAGCTGGCGATGATGACGGCTTTACGATCTACCGCTCTGAGAGCGAACAAACAATGATTGACTTTGGTAATCGCTTGTATGGGCGCTACACTGCCGCTGATGTTCCAGGCTTTATCGCCAAGGATCAGTTGATAACTCGTGACGTTGCTGAAGCAATAGAAGCAGATCACACTGTTAATGAGGTAAAGATTCAGTCGATTTTGTCTACCAAAAACCTACGTGGTATACCTCAAAAGAGCTATGGCATCGATATGGCGACAAACCAGCTTGTTGCGTTATCTCAACCAGTCGGTGTGATTGCGGCTCAATCTGTCGGTGAGCCCGGTACTCAGTTAACCCTACGAACCTTCCACAACTCTGGTGTGGCTGGTAGCGACATTACGCAAGGTTTGCCGCGTGTTGAAGAGTTGTTCGAGGCTCGTTCACCAAAAGGTGAGGCAGTTATCACTGAAGTAGCCGGTACGGTTGATACTTGGGAAGATGGTAAAAACTATATTGTCCAGGTGACATCTGAGTCAGGTAAAGTCGAGCGGATTAAGCTTGATGGTCGTAATATCGCTGTAAAAAGCGGTTCGAGCGTAAAGGCTGGTGATGTTGTAGCTGAGGCAGACGGCAAGAAGCCGCTTATTGCGCCATTTGATGGTGTCGTCGAAGCTGCAGAGGATACCCTGGTGATTGCAGCTGAGGCTGGCGCACCGGTCAAGTACACAATTGCGGGCACTAATCAATTAGTTGTTAAAGCAGGCGATGTTGTTGAAGCCGGTGATCGATTGACCGTGGGGTCACTAAATCTGCACACCTTGATGCGCCTTAAAGGCAGTGAAGCGACACAGCGCTACATCATTAATGAAGTACTGCGTATCTATGCCGCACAGGGTCAAGATGTGGCAGACAAACACCTAGAGATCATTGTTCGTCAGATGTTTAGTCGTGTACAAATTGAGGATTCGGGCGATTCGACGTTTGTTACTGGCGACATCGTATCCAAAGCTGCTGTAGTAGACGAAAACGCGCGCTTGGCAGCGGAAGGTAAGGAGTTGGTGCAATATACGCAACTACTGCTCGGTATTACCAAAGTGTCAATTTGGAGCGATAGTTGGCTTTCAGCTGCGAGCTTCCAGGACACAACTCGTGTACTGATCAATGCCGCTGTTTCTGGACGAGCTGATCATTTGGACGGTTTGAAAGAAAACGTAATCATCGGTCGCAAGATACCAGTTGGTACTGGTGCGCGCTCTGATGACGATGACGTTAGCGATGAAGATCTGGCTGACGATATTAGCGCGGATATTGAGCTAGTTGCCTAGTTAGAGTAGAGTCTAAACAAAATACCGCCTTGTTTTTTTATAGGCGGTATTTTTGCTCTAATTTTAAACTGAAGAGAAAACGGTTCCTTCTTCAGTGTTTGTTTTCATACACTTTTCACCAGCAAATGCTTTCTTGACTTCATTGTCGCTGAATTCATCGCAATTAAGCAGGTTTTGTGTCCCTTTAAAGAAATGCCATTTTTTGTCTGGTGTTTGATAAAAAAGTCCCATAAATCCACCCACCCCAATCCTGCCATCAGTATAATTACCTATTCCCAGTTCGGCTGTTTGATATCCGCTCGTTTTGCTTGCTTTTACGACTGGTTTTTTTGTGAATAAGATAGCTGAAGTATCACTATCATCTCGGGCAAATGTTTGATAGACGGTCGCATACGGTTTCACACTCCCTGCAAAAGAAATGTAATCAGTCATATTAGCACACACAACTGCTACTGTATGATCGGCGGCCTCATTACTTCCGCGTGTATCAGCCACAGAACACATAACGTCGGCTTGCGAGTAGACGGTCATAGATGGCTCGCTCTCGGTAGACTCATATTCCTTTGCAGAAAAGCCTTTGTCGCTAAACACCTTGCCAATAGCAGCACGATCAACAGGAGTTTGAGATGCTGTAATCATTTTTTCGACTGTTGCAAGTGGCATTTCGTCAGCGAATGGTGCTACATAATAGGTGTAGCCAGCAAGCTTGACAGCAGGTGCCATGTAGGTACTTTTATCTGTAACATCCGTCCCTGAAAGTTTTGGCGATACGACTGTAATCAATTCTTGAGCTGTCAGTTTTTTTGGCGTCGAAGTAATTTGAGGAGTTGTATTGCTAGTGACTGGTTGCTTTTCAAAATATGCTTTATAGACCAAGAGAGCGGCAAGAGCGGCGAGCGCCGCCATGAATAGTGTAAGCAAAAACACAAGTAGTGGTTTGCTACGTCGTCGTCTTTTCTCTTGCGTAAGTGCATTCTCGCGTGCGGTGTCATCAGCAAGGTGTTTATCATCGATAACCTCGGTTTGTTGTCTTTGGTTTGCTGAATTTAATTTATTTTTATCCATAACGCTCCTTTACTAACCATTTTTGCTACTAGCTTGTTCGAATGTATGCTTCAATTGTAGCATTAGGCGATAGACAAAGTGAATGATTTTTGGTATGATTGAGTTAAGAGTTCTTTTTATTCGACAACCACATGAGGTGGTATCGGTTAAAAAAGTTAGCGGCTGTTTGCTGCAGGTAGCTAACGCCCGGCCCTTAGCAAGCCGTAATATCATTTATAATCGACAAGGATTTTAATGCCAACGATTAATCAATTGGTGCGTAAGCCGCGTAAAACGGCCGTAAAAAAATCGAAAAGCCCGGCACTTGGGCGTATTCACAATGCCTTAAAAACTCGTTACTACGATCAAGACGCTCCACTTAAACGCGGCGTTTGTGTTAAGGTAACTACTAAAACACCGAAAAAACCAAACTCAGCCCTTCGTAAAGTTGCTCGTGTACGCCTCACAAATGGCCATGAGGTGTGGGCATACATCGGTGGCGAGGGTCACAACCTCCAAGAGCATGCTGTTGTACTTGTGCGCGGCGGACGCGTGCCAGATCTTCCAGGTGTACGCTATCACATCGTGCGCGGTGCGCTCGATCTTCAGGGTGTTGCCAAGCGTCAGCAGGGCCGAAGCAAATACGGTGCCAAGAAAGAAGGTAAATAATATGACGTCTGAACTTGATCCTGCAGCTTACTCTGACAAACCAGGAATAACGCAAGAACAGCTACAGGCAATCCAACAAGCAGTGTTGACGGGTAATACTGGCGTGCTATCCCCAGAAGAGCTGTCGTTTTTAAGCAACAATCCAGATATGTTTACTGCACCTGTAAAAGGAGATAATAATGCCGCGTAAAGTTACTAAAAAGCTCCAACGCGAGCTAAAACCAGATCGAAAATACCAAAGTGTGCTTGTGCAGCGACTCATCAACAAAAGTATGCTTAACGGCAAAAAACTTGTTGCTGAACGTGCCGTATATACTGCGCTCGAGCAAGCTGCCAAAACATTAAAGAGCGAAGATCCCCTGGCAGTCTTCGAGCAAGCCCTCAAAAACGTATCGCCAAACTTTGAGGTTAAATCTCGCCGTGTCGGTGGGGCAAACTACCAAATTCCATTTCCGGTTGCAGGCCACCGTCAGTTACACTATGCATTTAGCTGGTTAGTACAAAGCGCCCGAGCTCGCAGCGGTATCCCCTACGAAAAGCGCCTTGCACTAGAAATCGTTGATGCCTACAACCAAGCCGGTTCAGCCTTCAAGAAAAAAGAAGATACTCATAAGATGGCCGAAGCCAACCGCGCATTTGCGCATTTTGCGAGAAGCTAGAGATGAGTGAGACAGCGACAGATGGTGGTGGCCAAAGGCAATGTTTTCTTGCGGAAAACGGTGTTTGTTTGCTTAGAGTATGCAAAGGTATTGAAGTTTATAGACAGGTTACTCGACAGCATGTACCTATTGATGATTTTGAAATATATAAGACAACTACTGCTAAGACCTGTCGCTGTATAGCTACTGGGGCTATTGCTGCTACTATTACTGAAACACTTGAGCCCCCCGCGGACAATAGGCAATCGTGAAAATTTAACTGATAAAGGAAAAGATATAATTATGGCAGGAGTAAAAGACATCGTACTTAAGGAATATAGAAATATCGGTATTATTGCGCATATTGATGCAGGTAAAACAACCACAACTGAGGGTATTTTGTACCGCACTGGCATTAATCACAAGATCGGTGAAGTTCGCGGTGATGGTGATGGTGCAACAACCGACTGGATGGCGCAGGAAAAGGAACGTGGTATTACGATCACATCGGCAGCCGTGACATGTTTCTGGAAAGGCCATAAGATTAACATTATCGACACTCCTGGTCACATCGACTTTACTGCAGAGGTCGAACGATCCCTACGTGTGTTAGATGGTGCGGTAACAGTGTTTGACGGCAAAATGGGTGTTGAAGCACAGTCTGAAACGGTGTGGCGGCAGGCTAACAAATACAACGTACCGCGCGTCTGTTTCATTAATAAGATTAATCAGACGGGTGGAGATTTTTACAAATCACTAGAGTCAATCCACGCGCGCCTATCTAAGAACGCTTTTCCAATACACTTGCCGATTGGGTTTGAGAAAGATATTAATGGCGTTGTCGATCTAATCGAAATGAAAGCATACACTTACAGTGATTATACTGATAAGGCTTTGGTCGAGAGTGAAATTCCGGCTGGCATGGTTGAAAAAGCCAAAAATGCTCGCAGCTTGCTTGTCGAAAATGCGGTTGAAGCCGATGACGAATTGATGATGCGCTTTTTGGATGAAGGTGAAAATTCAATTACGAACGATGAACTAAAAGCTGCACTACGTAAGCGCGTGCTTGCTGGTGACTTTTTCTTAGTAACTGGTGGTGATGGCCGAGGCGTGATCGTAGAAAAATTACTTGATGTAATGGTAGACTACCTGCCAAGCCCTCTTGATGTTGATGAAATTTGGGGTAAAAATCCAAAAACGGGCGACGAAGTTAGTCGTAAACCAGACGATAAAGAGCCAATGAGTGCGCTTGCTTTTAAGATTGCGGCTGATCCGTTTGTTGGTAAGCTGATCTTCGTGCGCGTTTACTCAGGGGTTTTATCGGCCGGTAGCTACGTTTTGAACACAACTACCGGTGAGAAAGAGCGCATCGGTCGAATTGTCCGAATGCACGCCGACAAACGAGAGGACATCGATAAGGTAGCGGCAGGCGACATTGCAGCAGTTGTTGGCCTTAAAAACACTTACACTGGTAATACACTCACTGATGTGGCGCATCCAATCGCGCTTGAGTCGATCGAATTTCCAGACCCGCCGGTCAGTATTGCTGTTGAGCCGAAGAGTAAAGCAGACCAAGAAAAGATGGGTATCGCCTTACAGCGTCTAGCTGAAGAAGATCCAACCTTCCGCATCCACACCGACGAAGAAACTGGACAGACCATTATGTCGGGAATGGGTGAGCTTCACTTAGAAATCTTGATCGATCGTATGAAGCGTGAGTTCAATGTCGAAGCGAATGTCGGTGAGCCGCAAGTTGCCTTCCGTGAGACGATAAAAGGCACCGCTGAAGTGCAAGGTAAGCATGCAAAGCAATCTGGTGGTCGCGGACAGTATGGTGATGTATGGATACGATTCGAACCGAATGAGACAGGTAAGGGCTTCGAATTTATCGATGCAATTAAAGGTGGCGTTGTGCCGCAAGAATACCGACCAGCCGTGCAGAAGGGTATTCGAGAAACACTCGAGGGTGGTGTTATTGCTGGCTATCCAGTGGTGGACGTGAAGGCAACGCTGTACGATGGTAGCTACCACGATGTTGACTCATCTGAGCTAGCATTTAGCCTTGCAGGAGGGCTCGCAACTCGAGATGGCGTGAAAAAAGCCACTCCAATTATACTAGAACCAGTCATGCATCTTGAAGTGACAACGCCCGAAGAGTTTATGGGTGATATTATTGGTGACCTTAATAGCCGTCGTGGGCGTATTGAAGCTATGGAAGATTTGATGGGTGGTGCAAAATTGATAAAGGCGATCGTGCCTCTGGCAAATATGTTCGGCTATACTGGTGATATTCGCTCGATGAGTCAAGGTCGTGCTGCGAGCACAATGGAACTTGCCCACTACGAAGAAGTACCACCAAACGTTGCTCAGGAGATTATTGAGAAACGCAGCAAATAGCAAATTACGGATCACAGAAGCCAACACATATGTCATCTGAGCGCGAATTAGGAAGATTGATACACTCGACGGAAATACGTCATGAGCTGGCTAATGTCTTGCACTGCTTTACATATGACGAATATGAGCATACATCAGTCGAGGAGGGCTTTCAAGGTGTTCTGACTACCTTGGTAGAAAATCTTTGCGCAGATTCAGATAAAAGAATTCTTCAAGCAAAACTCAATGAGATTTCCATAAATATTATTGACAATAAGTTTGATGACGATTTTGCTGAACTAATGGCGGTGTTAGCGCATATCTTACAAACTCGACCGACACAAGCGATTGATAGCCGCGACGTTAGTTTTTTTAAAGATAGCATAAACGGGGCCCTTTCAAGCCTCGAGGTTGATCCGTCCTATGATGGCGCTCCGCTCAATGAAGTGTTTGATGCACATTTGCAATATTTATCAACGACACATCGAATAGCGCGCGAAGATCGCCAGAGAAGAAGCCGATTGATGTGGCGTCGAGCT
>JBDHUM010000012.1:0-28955 GCA_039809125.1 Saccharimonadaceae bacterium (SeqCode)
TTATTGCTAATACTATGATAATAGCAAAAAATTGGCATAATGTCAATATGCTTATGTAAAAAATCTACTTAGAAGTCAGTCCGAGGTGGAATTTGATTCGTTCGACGACATCACCAATGACAACCTGCGATTTAACCAAGTATTCATCGACGCCGAGCGTTTCAGCACGCTGCTTGTCTTTTGGTTGACTTAATGCTGTGAGCATTATCACACGTATGTTGGTTGTTTCGGGGGTGTTTCGAATGATATCAAGCACGTCAAAGCCGCTTATTTTTGGCATCATAGCATCAAGCACAATCAAATCAGGCTTGTACTCAACCGCTGTTGACAGCGCGTCCTCGCCGTTATGAACTTCTTTAACCTCAAAACCCTCTAGCTCAAGACGCGATCGGTATACAGCAGCCAAAGTGATATCATCTTCAACAAGCAGAATCTTTTTTTGAGAAACATGTTGCTCCATACTGTCCTTATACTACGTCAGTGCTGTAAAAAACACAAGCATTATTTCAGATCATCTTTCGCAGCCGTAAGTTGCGGATCAAGCCCGGCATCCATATCTTTTATTGATAGTCCGACTTTCTTGTCTGGTTCGATGCCTTTTTTGGTAATGTTGACGCCATTTGGTGTGTACCAATGCTCAATTGTCACCTTTAGCATCTGGCCATTACCCAGATCGATTGGCTCCTGGACCGTTCCCTTACCGTAGGTTGTTTCACCAATCAGAGTAGCCGTTTTATAATCTTTGAGTGCACCTGCGACTATCTCACTAGCCGAGGCAGTACTCGCGTTTGTCAGCACAACGGTCTTCTTGCCCGCCAAGAGCGCTTCGCCTGTCGACTTTTTTATTGCAACCTCTTTACCATTCCGATATTCACGAACAACAATTTTATTATCAAGCCACAATCCAAGTACTGGCATCACCTCGTCGAGCAAACCGCCACCGTTATCACGAAGATCAAGCACCACTCCGCCTACGTTTTGTTGTTTAAACATTTGTGCCGCTCGTCTGGAAAGATCACCAGTATCACTGTCAAAGCGACGAATCTTGAGGATACCTATTCCATCTTCAATACTTGAAGCTACGCTTGTGTCGCTAATTTCAGCACGTACAATTGAAAAATCTTTAGTATCACCAGCCCGTATAACAGTTAGTTTAACTGTCGTACCCTCGTCGCCACGTACCAGTTCAGCTGTCTTGGCAGCGTCAAAATCTTTAGTGAATACATTATTGACACCTGCAATTACATCACCCGATTTGACACCGGCAGTTTTTGCCGGCGAGTTATCGATGACTCGCAGTATCGTCGGTTGGCCGCTGCGTACGCCGATCTCTGCACCGATACCGCTCACCTTTCCCTTTAGATCGTTATTGAATTCCTCTGCTTCATCTTTAGACAAAAAAACCGTGTGGGGATCGCCCGAAGCCGCCACCATACCGCGGGTTGCACCCTCAATTAGTTTATTTTTATCGAGTGTACCGTCAAAACGTGCCGCTAATCGACGATATACTGCTTCGGTGGGAGAAAGATCAAGCGAATCGTTGCTGATTTTCACGCCAAACCACGGACCAATCGTCGCCATAAGATCAGATGAACGAGTACCGACAATAAATGCCACAATCATAGCAATAACAATGCTAAAAAGATATGTCGACATTCCAATTGATCGCGCAGAATGTGATTGCTGCTGCACCGCTACCCCCTTCAATACGTAACTGAACTAATCATAACCAATTATACACTAAAAACTCCCCATATTATCTGGGGAGTTAATCAAGTGATACTAGTTTTTAGAAGTAAACGTACGTAAGACCAGAAGCACTGCGAGTATACATACGATACAAGCCGTCCCATTCAAGGTTATAGTCGCTGACCGTAATTGTACCGTCGCCATTGACACTCTCGACATACATAACGTGACCATAGTAACCAACATTCCAAACGGCAGCCGCACCGACACGCGGCTCATAGCCACTTCCTATGCCATAGGCACCAGCTGTACCTGGCCACTGATTAGCGTTACCAGCACCACCAAAGTGAGGCACAAAACGCCCCGTGCTGGCGATCTTCCAAGCAACATAGCTTACACATTCACGCGTGTAAAGCCCCCATGGGTCAACAAATGCGTCGAGTGGAGCATTCGCCCATGCACCTGGATACCCGCCACCTCCTGGCGTTCCACTTGGAATGCTACCTACGCCCGCAGCAGCAGCGGCGCGACGATTTTCTTCTGCCTGAGCAGCACGCAATGAGGCAATCTCTGACTGCTTACCCGAAGCGATTGACCGATAGTTTTCTTCCTGGCCTTTTGTATCGGCCACCAGTTTAGCTTGCTCTGCTTCTTTGGCTGCTAATTGATTACGCTGACCTTCTTGATTAAGGATTTCGCGCTCTACAGCAACTTTCTGTTTTTCGAGCTTAGTTTTTAGAGTTTTGATTTCAGTGATTTTCGTCTTAAGGTTGGAACGAATTGTCGCTCGATTTTCTTGCTTGTCTACATAATCGCCAATATTTTTACTACTAGCTAGCATTTCTAGTGGTGAAATTGAATCATCAACGTACATGTCGGCTATGATATCGCCAAGCGCATCCCTATTATCGGCCAACTTTTTCTCATTTGATTTGATGTCAGCTTCAAGTTTAGCTTTTTTTGCCTGACTTTCATCGAGCTGCTTTTGAATCACTGCTTTTTGGTTAGTCAAAATAGCGAGTTGGCGAGCCAAAGTATCAGCCTCACCGGCTAGACGAGCAGCTTCAGCATTTAAACTGTCTACTTCTGCATTAATCGCATTAATTTGATCGTCGTAACGATCGGCATACGCAAGTTGTACGGTTTGCATTGACGGCGCTGCCACACTAAGAACCGCAAGAGCAACGATCGCGGATTTCGTGACGATACCGCGCCTAAGATAAGCAGTAGTGGTGGGTATGCTTTTCATACTCTTCATTTTAGCAAAGCATAAGCGTTTTGTCAAATTTATCGATATAATCTTTACGGCTCCTTTCAAGATTAGACACGGTCTAAAGTTTTAGATAGCGCCGCGTCGCTAGTAATGATGAAGTAATGCCGATAACCGCACCGAGACAAATCATGCCGAGCAGGACAAATCCGAGGTAAAAAACTAGTCCGTCAATAGTTGGCTGCACGATAATTCCCGAATCATCTAATTTGCTTTTTACCAGCTGCAGAACAAAATAGCCAATACCGGTTGCTAAAACTGCCGCAATAAATCCATAGACAATTGCTTCTACCACAAACGGGCCGCGTATAAATGATCGATCAGCGCCGATCAGTTTCATCATCTGAATTTCTTCTTTTCGGCTAAAAATTGCCATGCGAATGGTATTGAAGATAATGAGTGAAGAAATCGCGATAAATAAAGCGCTGGCAATATAGCCAATACGCTGTGCTGTAACAGTAGAGCTTGCGATTTTTTGAATTGCATCGCGGCGGTCGCCTGCAAATGATGGTGGCTTGTCTGGGTGGACAATCTTCTTAAGATTAGTATTATTTTTTACAAACTCATCAAGCTGCGAAGTATCATTAATATTATGTAGTTTAATTCGAATCACCGCAGACAAACGATTGGTCGCCTCGTTAATGGCGTCTAGAATGTCATTGTTGTCTTTATGCTGCTCAGCATTATCTGCCCGAGCCTGTTCAGAACTAACAAAATTTACCTCTTTGACATTAGGGAGGCTACGCAGATCGCTCAATACTGAGCCTGCCTGCGCCTCTGTCGTACCAGACTTCAAATAGATCGACATATCAACTTTTTTGCTAATCACATTTACTGTGTCTTTTAGAATATTTTGGGCCGCAACAGTCATGAAAAATATCAATAGAGTAATCGTCATGACGGCGGTCGCGGCAATAGTAAGCCATGCGTTACGCGAAAAATTGTTGACACCATATCGTACCATTCGGAGGAATGTTAACCATTGGCGGCGACGGCGTTTTTGAGTTTGCAAGGTAGCAGTGCTAGGTTTAGCCGCTCGGCTCATTGTCGATAACTCCCCTGCACTTGATCGCTAGTTACTTTACCGTGATCGATAGTGATAACTCTGCGCTTTAATTTATTGACAATCTCTACATTGTGCGTAGTCAATAGAACCGTCGTGCCATAATTATTAATTTTCTCAAGTAATCGCACGATATCCCAGCTATGCTTCGGATCAAGGTTACCAGTTGGCTCATCAGCAATCAAAATTTTTGGCTGTCGTACAATCGCTCTAGCAATAGCTACGCGCTGACGTTCACCACCCGATAGCTGATGTGGAAATTGTTTCTCCTTGCCAGTCAATCCAACCAACTCAATTACTTTCGGTACAGTATTTTTAATCTCACGATTCGTCATACCGGCAATTTCAAGTGCGAAAGCGATGTTTTCAACCACCGTTCGCTGTGGCAGCAGCTTAAAATCTTGAAACACAACGCCTATTTTACGTCTTAGGAGCGGAATATGCTTGTCTTTAAGTGTGTCATAGTCAATACCTCCAACAACAATCTTGCCGCTAGTAGGTTTTTCTTCACGAGTCAGCAGCTTTAGCAGCGTCGATTTACCAGCCCCACTGGTTCCAACCAGGATCACGAATTCTTTCGGTTCAATATGCAAGCTAACCCGGTTTATCGCCGGTTTACCCTCTTTGCCATATGACTTCGTTACTCTGTCTAACAATATCATTTTTACTATTATATCATAAACACTAGTGCTTAAGTTTTGCTTAAAATTAGTCGGATGACGTATGTTCAAGATAGCTATCAATAAAACCGTCGATCGCGCCATCGAGAATTGCTTTTGTATCATGTTCCTCGTATTTTGTTCGCGTATCTTTAACCAAGTTGTAGGGATGAAGTACATAATTACGGATCTGACTACCCCAATTGGCTGATTCACCTGCCTGGAGGTCTGATAACTTCTCTGCGTGTTGTTCAAGTTTTAGCTGAACCAGTTTCGATCGCAAAATTTTTAGAGCTGTTTCTTTATTTTGTAGCTGCGACCGCTCGTTTTGAATAGCGACAACAATTCCCTTCGGCATGTGAGTTACCCTAACAGCCGAATCAGTGGTATTGACCGACTGTCCACCATGACCTCCAGCACGGTAGACGTCAATCTTAAGATCTTTTTCGTCAATCGTAACTTCTTCGGGCTGATCAATTTGTGGCAGTACTTCCACCAACGCAAAACTGGTTTGACGCAAATTATCAGAGTTAAACGGACTCAAGCGAACCAAGCGGTGCACTCCGTGCTCACTCTTTAATTTACCATAGGCGTAGACACCTTCAACTTCAATGACGCTCGTTTTTATACCAGCTTCTTCACCGGTCGACCGATCTACAATAGTTGTCTTAAAACCCATACGTTCAGCCCATCTAAGATACATCCGTTCTAGCATTTCCGCCCAATCCTGAGCGTCGGTACCACCCACTCCAGCCGTAACACGTAAAATAGCTGAATGATTATCGTATTCGCCTTTAAATAGAAGTTGCTTCTTCTGCTTGGCATACTCGTGTTCAAGTGCTAATATTTGCTCGTCAAATTCTTTAATCATCGACTCATCACCGATTTCAATCAGCTCGACTATATCCCGTGCTTGTGTTCTCAACGTCTGCCACGGTTCAATCTCACTGCGCAATCCCGCCGCTTTTTTGCTTAATGTCTGCGCTCGTTCAACATTTGCCCAGACTTCGCTATCTGCTAGTTGCGCCTCAATCACCAATAACTCTGCTTGCCTAGCATCAATAGCTAAAGATTTGTAAGCGCTTTCAATCCCTCGGCTCAGTTCTTCCGCACGTTTTTTAAGTGGCTGCATTGTCCTATTAGTATAGCAGAATCGATGAAGCCTATTGCAGTATGCTAGCTAGCTGCATCTGTGCTCGGTAAAGAATATCGTAGTTAAAACCTGACGTTGGAACCTGAAACGATAGCGATTGATAGCCATTCGCCTGCGCCAGGTGATATGCAGCTCTCAGTTCATCAACTTCACCAACGCACTCGAATGGCTTAATCACACCGTCGACACCCAATAATCCTTTAAACATCTCAACCAGTGAGGCTTTTTGGAATAAATCACACCCAAAGCGTGTTTGAAGCTCTGCGGGAGAAATGAAAGGCGCAAAGAGTAAGTACGAGTTGGCGCACTTTGGACAGTTACCACACCAAGTTAGCCTAGTATTTTCAGCGCCTTGTTTGTAGTTGGCAACATTACATGAACTAAAGCTTTGTCCAAATTTTTCCCATGTATGTTTTGTGAAAAGTTCAGCAATTTTGAGCTCACTATATTGACGAAGCGGCGATCCGATCTGGATATCTGGCGAAATATATTGGTGAACGTAGTTAGCAAGCAGTTGTTCGGCACTCCACGTCTTAGACCATTGGTGTGTAACTGCTAAGTCGCCAATCTGGGCATGCGGCTCCTCGCCCTCGTGTCCGATTGCTGCTAAAATTGTGTTCTTTCCGAGTAAAATAGCTTGAGCAATCGAAAGTGCCAGCATGATATAAGTTACTGGCACATGGCCGTTCTTAGCACCTCTATCGACAGCTTTCCCAAGAGCGGATGTATCAATCGTGCGCTTTGCTACGACAAGAGGCTTCGATAGCATCGATAGTAGCGCCGGGTGTGACGGTCCTTGTGCGACATGCCAGGGCGTATAGTCGATCTTTTTCTCATCAAGCAAGCTTGCCACTAAAAGTGAGTCTTTGCCACCACTTTGTAAAGATACAATTCCTTGGCCTGAGTAGTTAAGTGGCCGCTTCATCGACAGTTTTGTATTAGCAGTAAAGTGAGCCAAGTCGCTACGCGTAAGATTATTTTCATAGGCAAATTGACTTAAGCCCTCTTGGTATACTTGATTACAAAACCTCGCTTGCATTTCATCAATCTCATGATTTTCAAACTCTACTTGCCGCGTTGGAAAAGATTTGTAATATGAAGTGCCAATAACAAGAAATGCTAAAAATAGCACTCGATCGAATAATGCTCGGTCATACGTTTTGCTCGTCTCAAACTTAACACATTCCTCGTAATTAATGTCCTCGTATCGATATCTAAAACTAGCTAACTGACCGTCAAATGAATAGTCCTGAAAGTAAAATACACTCACAACGAATGCACAACTTGTTTAAATTGCTCACCACGATCATAGAAATTTTTAAACATGTCAAAACTTGCGCATGCAGGACTAAGTAATATGACATCTCCGGATTGAGCCATTCTACGCGCAGCCAATACTATTTCTGACATAGTTTTCGCATCGCTTTTCACTACGTTGGCTACCTGATTTTTCTGCAGAAGACTAAATAATTTCTCACGAATTTCACCGACAATAATAATACCGCGAACATTCGTTTGCTCTTTTAGCACGCGAACAAGCTCACTAAAATCGCTTCCTTTTTCTGTACCACCAAGAATAACCACCTCCGGATCCGAAAAGGCTCGTACTGCCGCTATTGTCGCAGATGGAGCCGATGAAAAACTGTCGTTATAATACGAGACGCCGTCAAGCTTGCGTACAAACTCAATCCGATGTTCTAAACCTTTGAAGCTTTCGAGTCCTTTTTTTATTGCTTTGACTGGCGTGCCCAATTCTAAACAGACGCTTATCGCTGCCGTGGCATTTTCAATATTGTGCGCACCTGGTAATTGCAGTGTAGCGGTTGGACAAATATTTTGATCTGCTTTAACAAACCAGTCTCCGGTCGCATATACACTACGAGTTTCACGAAATGAATTATACGCAGCTACCAGCTTGGCCGATGATATTTTGGCTATCTCAGCAGAGATTTCATTGGTTGGGTGATAAAAACAAATGTCAATTTCTTTTTGATACCGCACGATATTGCTTTTTGCCGCAACATAATCATCAAAATCGACATGATTATCCAGGTGGTCCGGTTCGATCGCTAATATCACAGCAATGTACGGTGATTTCTCGCAATCCCACAACTGAAAACTACTAAGTTCATACACAACAATGTCGTCCGGTTTGATGCGCGGTAAAATTTCAAGTGCTGGTACGCCAATGTTACCTACTAAATGAACCGTTCGATCATCAGCTTTTAATATTTCGGCGATCAAACTACACGTAGTTCCCTTGCCTTTCGTACCCGTCACGCCAATAATTGGCGCTGGGCATTTGGCAAAAAATTCGTTGGTGGCCGACCAAATTTTGCCATTTGTTTTTAATTTGTCAGGTCGTACACTTGGCGAGCGAACTACTAAGTCAAAGTCACTTAGTTCACTAAACGCTGTCGATCCACAAATAGTACTTACTTCGCCAGTATTGTCATCGAGTCGAGGGCGCTCATCGACAATGGTTACATCATTACCACGTGACTTCCAGTAGTCATAACTTGCCTTGCCTTCAACACCATATCCGACAATCGCAACTTTCATTTTACAAAACCCTATTGTCTTTTTAGCTCAAATAGAGCCTGAAGTTTGTCATTCAGTTTCAACAAATCATCTTTTTCACCTGAGCTAACGCCTGCTAGCGCCCATGCGTCATGTGCAATAAACTCTCTCGCAGTTGCAATCATTCGTTCCAGTGTGATTCCGCGAATTTCTTCAGGGGCTTTGTCGTACGACCTCACAGCGTCATCGCTAAAAAATCTCCCCGAGTAAAAGTTACTAATTTGAGCAACAGTTTGAGCACCCATTTGATGTCTTCCAAGTGCATATGACTTTGCAGCTTCAAGTTCTTTTTCGGTAATGCGACCATCGCTCACAGCTTTAATTTCTTTGACAATAATGTCAAACAACTTATCTGCCTTGTCACGGTTAACCTCTCCGCCGAAGTCCCAACTACTATCATGTACCCCTACACTCACTTCGCTAAATACACCATACGCCAAACCTTTTTTGCGTGCGGCGCCATAAATACGCGAATGCATCGTACCGGTTAATAGATGGTTTAGACACCCCATCGCATCGTCTTCTTCGTCATTAAGTTCACGGGGAAGAATCACCGACCAGCCAAATGTAAGGTTTGATGCTTCTTTGCGACGAATCAATGCTGGGCCAGCACTTACCAAACTGTCGCGGGGTATTTCAAAACGTGAACCAGATGGTAACTCCCATTGATCAAGCATCTCTTTGATTTTGGTCTTACGTCCTTCAAGCCGACCTGCAATCACAAAACGTAGATTGTCGCTGGTATGCGTACGAGCGTGATGCTCCGCAATATCCGCTAATTTAACGGTTGAAATTGTCTGAAGTCGTTGCCAATAACTATAAATATCTTCGCCTAGAATTTGCTGAATTTTCGGCCAAAGTACGCGATTGTGATTATTGAGATAGCCTGTTAATTCGCTTTTAACGTTACCTTTTTCGGCACGAAGTTCACTCCCGTTAAAACGTGGCTCACAAATCGCAAGCCGTTGTAACTCCAAAATTCTATCCCACTCAAAATCAGCACAGTCAGCCACATAACACATCGATAAGTCGCTGGTGTATGCGTTGTGATAAGCACCGTTTTTTGTAAAATCCGCCTCGTATTCATGTTCTGATTTATACTGACCATTCGCACCAAATGCCATATGCTCCATAAGATGAGCAGTTTCATAGACCGACTTGTCTCGTACAAAGCGATTTCCGGCTCTAAACTGAAATTGAAAGCTCATTACGCTAGCACCGGGAATATCAATTAATAAACCTTTGGCTCGATTTTTCAGACGGACTTCGTGAACGGTGTGTTTCATTTACTTTCGGCTCTTTTTACGTCGGCTGCGCTCGGATTTTTTCTTTTTACGAGCCGCGTTTCGTTTTTGGTTCACTTCGCTCTGAGTTTCCGATTTTTTCACACTACCCTCAAAATCGTGATCTCGATTCAACTCACCGCCAGTCACTTCATTGACACCGCGCTCAACCGAGTTTTCAGCTAGTTTTGTCAATGATGTATCATACTCGTCGTCGGCCGACTGCTTTACGACTGCATCAGTTTTATGTACGTGAAATACTGCTCGTAACACTTCATGGGTCAAAGTAGATTGCAAACTTTCGAAAAGCTTCTGCGATTCAGACCTATACTCAACTAGCGGGTCACGTTGCCCAACACTTCGCCAGTGAATACCCTCACGCAAGTGTTGCATATTTTCAAGGTGTTGCATCCACAATGTATCCAGTACTTGTAGATATACTTCACGTTCAACGCCTCGAATCGCCTCTTCACCAAGCTCTTTTTCTTTATCTGCATACAATTTTTGAACAAGTCCAAGCGCCTCAATCTGTCGCTGCTTATCCTTTTTAATCTGACCAAGTTTATTGATCTTCTTAGCGTCAAGCGGAAAAACCGTTTCAAACTCATCGTTAAACTGCGGATTATTTTTGGCCGGCAAGAGCGTTAGTTCACTGATCTTTCGTTCGAGTAAACGTTGGATCTCGGGCTTAATATTACCACCATCCAAAATTTTTCGTCGCATTGTATAGACAACTTTTCGATGGCGATTAATCACGTTATCGTATTGAACAACTTGTTTTCGTGTATCGAAATTATAGCCTTCAACTCTTTTCTGAGCTGCTTCAAGTGTTTTTGATACTGCCTTGTTCTGAATCGGAGTTTTTTCATCAACTCCAAGCCGATCCATCAACCTCGCAATTCGATCACCTTGGAAAATACGCATCAAATCATCTTCGGTTGATACATAAAACTGTGTATCTCCAGGATCGCCCTGACGTCCGCTACGACCACGCAGCTGATTATCAATTCGTCGGGATTCGTGCCGCTCTGAACCAATGACCACCAACCCACCGAGTTCACGTACACCTTCACCAAGTTTAATGTCCGTACCACGACCCGCAATGTTGGTTGCTAGAGTGATCGCCCCTTTTAGGCCTGCATTCTCAATAATTGCAGCTTCGCGTTCGTTGTTCTTTGCATTTAGAATTTCGTATTTCAATTTTTCTTTATCAAGCCATTTGGCGATCATCTCGTTTTTAGCAATTGAGCCCGATCCCACAAGAACCGGCCGACCAAGCTTATTATATTCTTTAATTGCTTCAGCTACTGCTTCAAGTTTGCCTTTTTCGGTTTTGTAAATCAAATCTTCATGATCTTTACGAGTAATTGGTTTATTTGGCGGTACCACTACGACGTCGAGCGAATATATTTGCTGAAACTCTTCAGCTTCAGTAAACGCCGTACCGGTCATGCCAGACAATTTTTTATAAAGACGAAAATAATTCTGAAACGAAATAGTAGCAAGCGTCATGCTTTCTTGCAGTACATCTACGCCTTCCTTTGCCTCAATTGCTTGGTGTAATCCCTCATTGTAGCGGTTTCCCTGCTTTAGACGACCAGTGTGTTCGTCAACGATAATTACTTCGCCGGCCTGCGTCACGACATAGTCTTTATCGCGCTTAAACAGTGTTTGGGCACGAAGAGCCTGGTCCATATGATAGACGCTACGAACATAGTCCGGTGTGTACAAGTTTTTTATACCCAGCATTTTTTGAACTTTTTCAACACCGGCGTCACTTAGAGCAACACTGCGTCGTTTTTCATCCAAAATGTAATCATCAGGCACCAATTTTGCCGCCACTTTTGCAAATTGGTAGTAACTGTCAGGATTTTCTGCCGCAGGTGCACTAATAATTAACGGTGTTCTCGCTTCGTCAATCAAGATAGAGTCTACCTCGTCTACAATTGCAAAGTTCAACTCACGTTGACGTAATAAATCAGCTTCATTGACCATGTTGTCGCGCAAATAATCAAATCCAAACTCGTTGTTTGTGCCGTAGGTAATATCGGCCTGATAAGCTTCCTTGCGCGTCACTGGACGAAGCTTGCGCATGCGAGGGTCGGTGTGAGCTTCATTATCGTATGCTTTATCGTACACAAACGACGCCTCATTTATAACCACCCCGGTTGAAAGCCCCAACGCATCAAATACTTCCCCCATCCAGCCGGCATCACGCTGTGCTAGGTAATCATTTACGGTCACAACATGCACACCCTTACCTTCAAGAGCATTGAGATAGCTCGCCAATGTCGACATCAAGGTTTTGCCTTCGCCAGTTTTAAGTTCGGCAACATTACCTTCGTGCAGCACCATTGCACCCATCAACTGAACATCAAAATGGCGCTGACCGAGCGTGCGTGCACTCATTTCACGCACCAGAGCGAAAGCTTCAGGCAAAATGTCGTCGAGTGTCGCGCCTTTTTTTTCAAGCATGCTTTTTAGTTCATCGGTTTTTTTGCGCAGTTCAGGTTTGGTCATTTTTTCGTACGACTGACTTAGTGCATTCACCTCATCAACGCGTTTTTGTAATTTTTTAATAGCCCGTTTTTGCGGGTCACCGAAAACCTTTGTGAGCGCTGATTGTTTTGAAATCATTATGGCTTAACCCCCTGATCTAGAAATTGTCTGAAATACTCACTATAGTATACCCCTTTATTACGACAAGATAAAGAGGTAATTTACTAATTTAGACCAGTACCAAGCCTTAGGCTTGTTGTTCGCGTGCAAAGCTTCGTTTAAATCGATCCAACACTTTACGTTTGCTGATATGCGGTATATGATCCGACTTATATTTTCGCAGCTGCGCCGCTAGTTTTGCTTCTACGATATCGGTTGCCGCCAACACATTCAAGGTTGAGTCCTTGGCCGTAATCATTTTTGATGGCACCTGAACAAGTGCTTCAACTTCGTACTTGTTACCCATCGCGCGATTGACTTCGGCAATTTTTACCTCAGCATGCATTGTTTTACGAGCATGCCGCGGGGCAAAACGATCAAGCCGACCGATCTTTTTTTGGATATATTTTTTTGTAGTGTTGTCAGGTGAATAATCACCTGCTCCGGTTATATCGATGTGCGTGATCAAATGACCCTCCTTTCGATTACCTTTGTGTCTCTATTATATCACGCTTCTGTTCCGATCGCTTGCTTCACATTGCTATAACCATCACGCCGCAATAATCGAACAAGCCCCTCATTGATTGCTCCCGGTTCTGATGGACCTTCAAAGATAAGTCCGGTGATCATCGCCACCAAACTAGCACCAGCTTTAATTTTTTCATACGCATCCTCGGCCGTAAAAACCCCGCCTACTCCAACAATAACTAGCTTATCGCCATATTGCTTATACGTGCGGCGGACTAATTCAGTAGATATTGCTTTAGCCGGCGCACCGCTTAGATTACCTTTTACGTCGTCTGGCAGCACATCTTTTAACTCGACTGCACGGCGATCTTTGTGCAAATTGCCAATCGTTACACCAGCTACTTCATGCTCTGTTATTACGCGCAAGAGTTTATCGAACTCTTCAAATGGTAGGTTAATTGGCATCTTAATAAACACTGGTTTCGTGAGATGGTGCATGTCAACCCCCGTAAGCAGCTTCTCTAGTCTCTCGGCTGTCGTAAAGGGTTCACCACCAAATGTATTGGGACAACTGATATTAATTTCGAGTAATGTCACCTGCGCTAGTTTATCAAACTCAGTTAAACTTGCGCAGTAGTCCGCCACTGCTGTATCTTCGCTGGCAGTTTCTTTGGTGTTGGTTTTAGCTACTGAGACGCTAAGCGGAAAATCAACAAACATAGCTTCAGGATAGTCAGCAACACGTCCTACAACCACCTCAATGCCTTCACTTGGCAGACCAGCATTCACTACCAACGATTTCGTTTTCGGCAGCCGGTAGTACCATGCACCGTCATTGCCTTTATACGCGCCCCATGTTACCGAACCGCCTGTCATCCAGCCAAATCCTACCGCTCGAATCATACGTGGCATACTAATTTCCTTATCAAACCCTGCACTGAGACCAATCGGGTTGCGGAATTTTATACCGCCAATCGTTTGCGACAGCATTTCGTCGTTATAGTAGCTCCAAAGTCGTGGTAATTCACGAATACCGTGAAGTTTTTGAACAAATTTTGTCACCTTCACCATTCCATGATGCACGCCGTCTGGTTGATAGCGAAACAGTATTGGTTTCACCACATGAACATACAGCCAGTGTGTAACGGAGCGAATCAGTCGCTTCATACTTATAGTTTGTCTCGATTGCCAAGGTACGATCGTAGCACCTCTGGCACGACCACGTCTCCCTCTGCTGTCTGATTATTTTCAAGAATAGCGATGACAGGGCGCTGGCTCGTAGCAGTTGCATCGTTAGTACATGCTAATTCAAGCGACCCATCGCTGCGTCGCACACGAGTGTTCGTTCGCCTCGTCTGATACTCACCAATCAAATCGGCTGTATGGGTTTCGCGATATTGATTTTGACCAGGCAGCCAAACGTCAATATCGATACCATTGGCATTTGGACTACCGATGTCTGCTGTGCATTTTTGTACAACGCGGTACGGCAGCCCTAGTCTACTCATCAGATGTTCCTGAATAGCAACCATCAGTTTGTGTTCGTCGAGAGCCGAATCCATAGTACCGAAGGTCTCCATCTCGAGCTTATTAAATTGATGCATCCGCAAAAAACCTTCCATATCTTTACCGTAGGTACCAGCTTCGCGGCGAAAAGCAGTTGTATAGCCAACATAGCGAATTGGTAGATCAGCCTCGTCGATAATTTCATTCATGTACATCGGTGCGAGTACGTGCTCTGCACTGGCATTCAGCCATAAATCGTCATCGGCAAGCTTATAGGTAATTTCTTCCTTGTTGAGGCGTCCGGTCGCATCGTATGTCTCGGTTCGCGCTACAAACGGCGGATCAACAGGTATAAAGGCTGTCGGCTTAAGCTTAAGCTCGTTGTCTTCAATTAGTTTTTTTATAAGTTCAATATTCGTAAGCTCATTGAGAACAAATGTTTTCACCGCCCACTCGAGCATAAATAAATCACCTTTTAAATAGGCGAATCTACTACCGGCTACTTTAGCAGCACGTTCTTTATCGAGCCACCCTTTCGCTTCGGCTATTTCAGCGTGATTTTTTGGTGCAAAATCAAACTGCGGCGGCTCACCAACCCGCTTGCTTTCGACGTTTTCTTCTTCGGTTGCACCAATCGGCACAAAATCGAGCGCCATATTTGGCACCTTTTTTAGTAGGCTCGTACATTCTTCCTCGGCACTACGTAGCAAAGCTTCACGCTCGGCGAGTTCTACCTTAATTTGTTTACCTTCATCGACAAGTGCCTGTTCCGGTTTGCCGCCCTTCATCTGGCCAGCAATCTGATTGCGTCGTTCGCGCAGCTCATCAACTTGCTGTTGAAGTACACGGCGATTATCGTCAAGCGCTAGCAGTTCTTTAATCGAAATGTTACTGTAGCCCTTGTGGTATGTATTTTGTTGTACTTTTTCAGCATTTTCACGAATAAAACGAATGTCTAACATACTTTTAGTATATCACTCGCCGTCAAACATCGTGTTCTTGTGCAAAATAAACCCAAGCCGCACTATTTTTTAGCGCGTCTACCCAAAAGTACCCTCAATAATCCACCTTGACCTGTTTGCGCCGACCGTAAAGTTGCGTCATATTCATCATTCAGGCGTTCCTTTATCGTTCCTGCAACATCTGACGGATCAGCATTGTTTTTTAGTGCACCACCATATAGTTTGGCATCTCTACGCGAAATCATACCAAGATTTGCCAGTTCGTCTGGATTTAGCGCTTCTGTACCAACATTGTCGGGTTTTCGCGGTGAAACTTGATCTATTTTACTCATAGTCGTATTTTAGCACAAGCATTTATATTTGTCAATACCAGCTTTATCTACTCGGTTCTTAACGCTTCAATTGGATCAAGTTTGGCGGCCTTACGAGCTGGAAACCAACCAGCAATCATAGCGATCAAAATCAATGCCAAGATTAAGGCCGCGATCGGAAGCAATTCAAAAACAATAATTCGATTTTCACCCAAACTCATGATTTTAGAAAGCCATGGATTAATCAGTGTACCGACAATATACGCCAGACCGGCCCCAATTATTCCTCCCAGTAGTCCAATCCACGCCGCCTCAAGCTGAAACAGTCGCGATACATGACGCCCCCGCATACCGAGCGCTTTCATGAGTCCAATTTCGCGCGTTCGCTCAAGCACACTTATATACTGAGTGTTGATAATCCCAAACAAACTAGCGATCAAGGCGAGAATGCCGAAACCGGTCACAATACCCTGCAGAATGTTCACGATTGTAAAAAGGAGCTGCTGTAAATCTTTAGCTGTTCTCACTGTCAAACCTGTTTTTTGCAGTTCGTCTTTCACTGTTTCCGGATTAACATCGCTCTTTACTAACGCGCCAGCCGCCATATATTTTTGATACTGATCAGTATCTTTGGTTAAAAACTCTGATAACTCTTTGGCTTTGTTCTCACTGATAAACAAGCCATTGCTCGTACTGAAGGTGGTGCTTGATTTTGCACTCACTGCCGCCACTTTCAAATTGACATCAGTTTCTTCAGCCGCAAATGCCTGCTCTAAGCCAGCTTGACCTCCCGTCGATAAAATTTGTTGAATCTCTGCCTCACTCGGTACCTTACCAGGCTTCACCAGGTGCAGTGTAATCGTTTTTCCTATCAGATCACTGGGTGACGGCTTGTTTGGCAAGTTTTCCAGATAGCCTTCAGGAATGACGATGCCATCATCACTAAGTTGCGTGCCAAGCGGCGGCAACGTGCCGGCGGCAACTTCACTACGCACGGTTGCATCGTAAGCGCTAATATCACTGACGAATTTTTTGTCGCTTCCCTCTACTGTGAAGTACTGTGCTGACACAATGTAGACCGGATGAACTTCCATAACGTTTTGATTTGCCTTGACTGTTTCGATGTCTTTTTGAGTGAGCGCCTTTAGGGTTGCCCCACCATATTGAGTTGTGTCAGGCGAGTACTCGCGTAATCCGCCGCTAAAGCCACCTTCCCCACCAAACATACTTGAATCGCGGGCAATAAACAGCGCCTGTGGGTCAATATTGCTTTCAATCAGCTTTTTGGTATAGTGACGCGCACCAGTGCCGATTGCAAGTGAGAGCGTTAACGTAAATGCGCCAACAGCAATCGCGAGTGCTGTCAGAATGGTTCTACTTTTGGCGCTTTTTAAGCTCCGTCCAGCTCGGCGAACACTATCGAGATATTTCATGAATTCCTCCTTGCTACTGGTCGACGCCTTGGCGTGGCACCTGCCGCCATCGAGTCACTCAGCACATGGCCGTCTTTAATGACAATTTGCCTCTGGCAGCGTGCCGCCAATTCTTCGTCGTGTGTCACAATTATCAGAGTAGCCTTGGTCGATTTGTTAAGACTAAATAATAATTTTTCGATTTGTTCACCAGTTTGACTATCAAGATTTCCCGTTGGCTCATCAGCAAATATAATAGACGGCTTCGTTACAATCGCTCGAGCAACCGCTAAACGCTGTTTTTGCCCTCCTGAAAGATTTTTAGCCTTTTCATCACGCTTATCGCTTAGCCCCACCACCTCAAGCGCCTGGTCAACTCGCTTTTTTCGAGTAACCATCGACAGCTGTGCGATCTCAAGCGGCAATGCTACATTCTGAGCGCAGGTTTCGTTACCCTGCACGAAAAAGCTCTGAAAAATAAACCCGATTTTATTTGCCCTAAAACGATCAATTGTTTTTTGACTCATTTTACCTAACGACTCGCCATCGATGATAATTTCGCCACTAGTCATTCGATCGAGCCCGCTCATACAATGCATCAACGTTGACTTACCAGAACCCGACTTCCCAACAATCGCTACACTTGAACCCTTTTCAATCATAAATGATACTTCGTCAAGTGCGGTGAATGTATGATCTTTTTTTCCGTAAACTTTACCGACACCTCGCAGTTCGATCATATTTTTTTAGCAACTTTCTTGACTGGTTTTTTTACTACTTCAGATGCTGTTACTTCGTAGGGACTATTACGTAGTGAACGTGGCCACCAAAGCAGCGGCAAACCAACACCGACAAGTAACATGACAACAAATGTAACAACATTGATAGCAGGAATAAGCAACAATACAATCAGTAGAGCAGCACCAACCGTTGTATGCATTAGTACATTACGAGAACGATTACCCCATAATTTTTCACCAATAAAGTAAGCAAAGAATACGGGTGAAACTGCCATGAGTAGCAACCATGCCACCATTAGCGCATACCCTACTGGTATTCCAACACCAGTTAGCATAGCCAGTAAAGCGAGTATTGGTAATAAGAATATGGCAGCAAAACCAATCAATGCAGCTAACGCAGCCATACCGATACTAACATTACTGACCGCACGAACCGCACGCGGTGCAATCAGCGCACCAATGAATGCAAGCAAACCAATACCAAACGCATATATAACTGCACTTAACAGCCCCATTGCGAGTGCCGACTTATCGCCACCATGGCTTGTCGTATTGTAATTGACCTTGCCTGCAACGGCATCGTCTTTAATGGCTAGTTCCTTGTTATTTTGATAATTAAAATCACCGCCTACCTTTGCATCATTTCCGAACTCGACACTACTAATTGAGGCGTTAACATCACGTCCAACCGTGCCCTCAAGCATGAAGTGTTCACTGCCGAGCATCATGTCACGCCCCACTGTACCACGTAGGGTTACATTTGATGCACCACCTGTCAAATCACCTTTGAGCTTAAACTCTGCATTTGCAATGACATCTGAAGCTGCAACACTGGCATTACCATTGACTTGTCCACTAAGTAGGATCGATGAACCGGCCAGACGCACGTCACCATTCACTACTCCTTTAACCTCTACAGTTGCACCGGCACACAAAACATCACCATTGACCGTACCTTCGATTTGAACTGTATTGCCCGCACAGTAAAGATCGCCATTAACTGTGCCCATTACTGAGACTACATTGCCCGCAATGTATGCTGATCCGTCAACCGTTCGACTCTTTTCAATTGTAGTCGAGCCATTGTCGCTCGATATCATAACCGGACCAGCCGCAACTGACTGCCCAAATGCACCCACCATCGTCAGGGCTATCGCTATAAGACTACCCCAACCTAAAAGTGTTTTTTTCATTGCATGAACCCTCCTAGTTATTACTACACTTACCGTAACATGGTTGTGTATCGTTCGCAACCTCTAATAATTATTTGGTGGTAATCAATGTCGCGATAATCACAAGACCTAGTACGATCCGGTACCAAATAAACAGTGAAAATGTATGTTTGGCGATATATTTAAGTAGCCATGCAATCGATAAATAGCCAACGATAAACGCGGTAATAGTAGCAACTATCGTTTGCGGCCAGCCGATATTATGCGAAGCGATATCATTGTATTTTGTAAACGCTTGAAGGAGTCCCGCAGCAGTTAGTGCTGGAATACCCAAGAAAAAACTTAGCCGTGTCACTGTTACACGGTCAAAGCCCTGTAATAACCCAGCCGACATTGTTGCGCCCGAGCGGGAAACGCCGGGAATCAAAGCAACACACTGCGCTAGTCCCATAGCCAAAGCGTGTTTTATAGTAATATCTTTTTCGTGTAATTTTTCGGAGGCAATTTTGTCTGCAATCACCATTACGAGACTCCAAATAATCAGTCCCGCTGCAACCCACCACATACTGCGTAGTGTCGTCTCTATAGTATCTTGAAAGAGTGGACCTATTATCGCAATCGGCACCGAACCGGCAATAATCGCCCAACCATATCGATAATCAGACGATTTACGCTTATCCCGGTGCATCATGCCGCTCAGCCATGCTTTGGCAATTCGAATAATATCAGCACGAAAATACCACACTGCCGATGCAATCGCACCAATTTGAATAATTGCAGTAAAAGCAGTTATGCCAGGGCTATCAATTTGGTACCCGAGTACCATTTCTGTAATCGTCAGATGGCCTGTGCTCGATATTGGTAAAAACTCAGTGACACCCTCAATCACACCAAACAAAAGTGCATGCAACCAATTCACTACCAACCACCTCCGCCACCGCCGCCACCGCCACCGCCAGAAGAGCCGCCCCCCGATGATCCACCACTGCTAGAGCTTGATGAATTCGCTGAGGCCGAAGCGGTCGAGATCCCACTCATACCAGAGCTAAATGCTACTGCATTAAATGTACCATTACTCGCGTACCAGTCTGGCTGTGTACCAGTTTGCTCATAATAAGTACCTAGCTGTTTATTCCACTCTTTTTCTTGTCCAAACAATACAGCATACGGTAAAACTCGTTCATAAAGCACAATCCTCCCAGCTTCACTTGCGCCATCGGCATTTGTTTCAGCAATTTTTTCCACACCTTCAGGGCTTTGCAGTGCCTTAATTCGATCCGTTTCAGCAAGCCCAATGTAATCTTTAAGTCCTTTTAGATACCTCGAAAGTTTTAACCCCTTATCAGTCAGCGGCCACGCAAAAAACGATGCGATAAACGCGACTACAGCTACTCCGATAAGTGGCATTAAAATCCCTGTAAAGCCAAAGATAGCGCAGATCAGCGCAATTTTTCGTAACCACCGTTTCATTGATGTATTTTCCTGGCGTAAACCATACTCACCGCGAATCAATTTTTGTAAATCTTTATCGTTATTTGACGTTCGTGCAAAGTACGAACCGCTAGACCGTAGCGTCTTTAGATTTAGCCGATCACCAACTGCTGGAGAACGACCAAAGGCATCGCGTAATAATTCTTGTTCTTCCCATAATAATCCATCAATTGGTTTAAGTATCTCTATTTCATACTCAGCCGGACTCCATGTCGACTTTGCTTTTACTTCATAGATTTTTATATAGTGACGTACTGCTAAATCAAGTAGTTGTGCACTCATGACTGCCGTACTACTACCTAGGCTAGCTGCCGTAGTAACACTAATTTCTTTTGGTGGCAGGTATTCCGGCACAATCGTACCAATTTCGCGACTTCTGCGATTAGATCGAACTACCTTCACGATCAACCAAATAACAAACCCAACGGCTGGTGCAATCACTACCGTTTGTACCGCTGCCCACCCAATCAGTAATTTTTCCCACAATGACATTTTATAAGCAGCGAAAGTTTGCGGAGCAAACCCTAGTGCCAGCGTCACTCCTTCATACGAGCTCCTATTTTCAAGTGAAGTCTCAAATGAATCATCGCTCACTTTAGTAAGCGTGCATTGTGTTGTGCTACCAAGCGCTCCGCTGTAGCATTGCCCATCACCCTGTCGTGACGCCACCAGCTTTTTATCAATCATCAGTTTTATCGTCGCTTTTTGAATTGGTACACGCCAATCAACACCGATTACATCCCAGTAAAATTCGCTGCGGTTTGTGTCTGCATAATATCGGGTTACATCTCGCTGACTATAAGTGATCTTGTAAGTTTTTTTGCCATGCACAAACTCGTCGCTATCACCTATTCTCAGTGCATCACCGCTCCAATGATAGTTCAATGGTTTATTATTTTCGTCAGTCACCGACTCTAGTTTAAAGCTAGTTGAGTGGCCATCGTATTGTTTTACAAATACACGTTCGACCCCATGATTTTGGTCATAGGACGGAAATTCAGCGTTAATTGTTTCGACCGTGCGTAGAGTTGACCGATTTTCGCTATCCCGATCAAGTATCATATCAACGTCGTAGTTAATAACTCTATAGTTATCGGCATCTAACGACATTACAACCTGACCATAGAGCAACCCAACTACTATCAAGGAGGCAGCAGCAACCCTAGTAATAAAATTCATGCCCGTATTATATCACTATCAGGGATGCGGGTTGCGAGCAAATGCATCGCCGATAGATTTCATTGTACTGATGTCGTCGCTGTCGTCATGGTATGAGATTGGCCATCTATTCATCAGACCCGACTGTGCAATACCACTAACCACCATGTTTGATTTTGGACCAGTAGTTTCGACAAAATTATAGCTTCTGGCCGCAGTCCACCCTGCCACATCATCCCATTTTTCAGTATTGTCAGACGTCACACTTGGCGGTATAGTTCTTACAACCCTCGGTGCTCTTGCCATTTGGGTGCCTGACCAAACATTTTTTTCACGTTTTGTTCTTTCTATCCACTCGTACAAGGGAGCATATTCTGATGTATCTCGCCTGGCCGGATCAAAGTATGCTTCTCGCGATGAATAGTTAGCAAGCACGGCTCGCTGGCCAACAGTCCGTATCAACGCATTAGCCACTTTTTGATACTTAGCTTTTGTAGTAGCAGAGTCATCTGTCTCACCACTCGCTAGAATACTCTGGTAAGGGTTCATTGCGAGTTCAACCGTAACACCCCTAAAGTACTTAGCCATAGTTGGAAACCATCTCATAAATTTATCGTGCTCATCCGCAGTAAAGCCACCTGCTATAAGATTCCTGCGAATTGCCGCAGACCCTGTATAGATAATCATGGGCTCTGGATAATTCGGCGCAGCGCCTGGTGTATTAACCGATCCGATAATATTTTTCGTTTCTTCTTTGGCATTAATTGCACTGACTTGCGCACCAAGAACTGTCATCGCTTTTTCGTAAAAGTCACGGTACAAATATTTATCACCCGACTTTGCCCACCATTTTGGAGCATCTGCCTCTACTCCAAAGGATGGGTCTTCCATGTGTACCGTACCGCAAACATCTTGCCAAGCCCTCGGAACCGACTTTCCGACGTGGAAGCGCAGGTGAACCGTTATTTTTTGGGCAGAATTCTCCCTATTCCACCTAACCACACTAGCAATCCTGTCTTCGATAGAATTTGTTTTATAGGTAGTCCGATAAGGTTCTCTGTTTTCAACACTCACAAGCTCCCCGACACCAACATTCAGTACAGTGTGTCGTAAGCCAGCCTCTTTGATTGCAAATGAATATTCATTTGAAGCACCGTTATAATCACGGACCATAGAAGGTCTTTCTTCAGGGTTCTTCGTCACTAGTGGTCCGTCATCGACCCACCCTAATTTAGGAGCTGTACGAGATACACTTGCCATCAATTTAGTAAGATCATTCGTGTCATAGTTCGCATCATCAGGCTCTTGTATTGGTGGCTGTTGTGCAACTGGCTTCCGACTTTCGATAAACCACCAAGCAACACCCGCTGCAACCAATGCAACAAGACAAACTACAGCAATATTTCTAACTTTATGTGATTTTTTTACTGGAGGTTGAATCGCCATATTCAAATTTGTATTTTCGTCTTGATCCTGTTTTTCGGGCATCATTGTAGTCTACAAGCTCCTTATTGTGTTTATGCTCTTGTTAACAAGTTTAACAGTCTGCAAGTTGTAGTCAATAGGGATTTTTAAAATATTTCACGATATATAGATTTGGTCGTCTCGTCGATCTCTAATCTAAGCTGAGGAAACGGTATCCCCTCACGAGCCGTAATCGCTTCAAGACTCCAAAACACTCGCTCGCTCAACCCAAGGCCACAGGCTGGCGGCATGCCATATTCAAGCGCCTCAACATAGTCGATATCAAGCATCTGTGCTTCATCATCGCCAGCATCGCGCAATTTCTGTTGATCAGCAAATCGACCGAGCTGGTCAATTGGATCGTTAAGTTCCGAAAAAGCTTTGCACATTTCGCTACCACCAAACACCAAGTTAAACTGCTCGGTCAACTTATCGTTAGCTTCTTGGGTTTTGGCAAGTGGCTGCATAAACACCGGAATATCAATTAAAAAAGCGGGGCCAGCAAGTGTTTTTCGATACTTTTTCCAAAGCTTATCAAGACTGCGAATGCGATTATCTTGTTTTTCTACCTCGACACCACATTCATGAAGTTTCGCTTGAATAGTTTCCATTGATGACTCAAAGACATCGATATCATACTGCTCTTTTAACACATTAATAAAGCTAATCTGCGGAAAATGTGTGCCATCAGAACCAAAATCAACCGTCTGCTCGTGAGCCAAGCTGAACCGACGAGTACCCCATGTTTCATCACAGATAAAACGAATCATTCGTTCAGTTAACTCCATACCCATCTTCCAGTCAGCATATGCCCAATACCATTCCATAGCATTATGCTCAGGAAGATGCTCTTCGGTATAATTCTCATTTCGAAATCTAGCTCCAATATCAAATACTTTTTCAAAACCACCCACTAGGAGCCGCTTTAATGGTAGCTCATGACTAATGCGCAGATAAAAATCTTGGTCCAATGCATCCATATGTGTTACGAAAGGATTAGCATCTGCCCCTCCTGCTGTATTCTCGAGAACCGTATTGTTGATTTCTATAAATCCTTCTCGTTGAAGAAATTCACGCGTCGCTCGCCAAAACTTACTGCGCCTAACGAAACGATCTCGCACATCGAGATTCACATTCATATCAACGTATCGACGACGAAACCGCTCTTCTTTATTTGTCAGCGTTTCAGGCAACGGGCGCAAGGCTTTTGTTAGTAGTCGAAGCTCGCGAACAGCCACAGATTTCTCACCAGTTTGAGTTGTCACCATTGTGCCAGTAGCCTGCACAAAATCACCGCTATCGAGTAAGCGCAGTTGCATCATACCTAATACGCCGCGGGAACTTTCAAGTTCAGCCACATCGCTAGCCTGTAAGTAAAGTTGTACAGTACCGCTCGTATCGCGTAACTTGATAAAAGCAAGTTTACCGAAACTGCGAATCGACTCGATTCTTCCCACTACGCTAATCTCTTTGTCAGTTAATTCATCATATTTGGCCACGACTTCAGCGCAGGTATGTGTTCGTTTTGAGTCAGCCGGATACGGGCTCACTCCTAATTGCTGAAGCTCAGCTAATTTACGTAGTCGTTCGTCTCGATAATCTTTCAGTGTTGCCATTACTTATTAGTATAGCAGAGATGAGGACACCTGAGACTGGATTATGGAAACTCTCGTAACCTTCATATTGGAAACCTTACTTCCTGCCCTACGTGTCGCAGCCACTATCCCACCGTAATCTTACTATTATATCATAAAACAGGCTTTATTACAAGGAATACCACCATGCTACGATACCAATGCTCAGTTTATTGATTTCACTGTGTACACTACACTAGCCTTTGGCGTTGTAATCGTCACTTTTTCACCAACTTTTTTACCCAATAGCGCCTGGCCAATCGGTGATTCGTTACTAATTTTTCCATCGAGAGGGTTAGCTTCTACCGGCCCAACCAAAGTATAGACAACTTCTTTTTTGTCACTCTTGAGCGTTACTGTGCTGCCTAATGATACGCTGCCGCCCTTTTTAGTCCTTAGGTCTTCGGCATTCATCAAAATATCTTCAATTTCGGCAATCCTGGTTTCAACCAAACCCTGCTCTTCACGAGCAGCGTCATACTCAGCATTTTCGCTTAGATCTCCATAATCTCGCGCGGTTGCAATTTTGTCGGCAATCTCGCCGCGACGACTTTTAAGGTGCTCTAGTTCAATTTCGAGCTCTTGTCGGCCAGTAGCTGTGATTTGATATAATTTTTTCATTGATTAGTTTTCTCTCCTTAGTCATGTTAAAACACGGGTGGCCCAAGTCTAATGGCACTTACGCTTCCCGTGCAAACAATTACTTTAGCTTAGCAAGCAGCTCATCACGTGTCAATACACTCATCTCACCACTGGCGCGATCGGTATATTCAAAGGTTCCTGACTCAACACCGCGGTCGCTCACCGTCACCCGGCTTGGCATTCCCATTAGTTCAGCATCGGCAAATTTTGCTCCTGCTCGCTCATCTCGGTCGTCATACACTACTTCAACTCCTGCCGCCACTAAGTCGTCATATAGTTCATCGGCTTTTTTGCCACCATTTTCACCAATCGATACTAAATGAACAGCAAATGGCGCAATCTGTGCTGGCCAAACTATTCCTTTTTCGTCAGCCGATTTCTCGACCACAACTCCCATTACTCGCGTAATTCCTATGCCATAGCTACCGATATGAAGTGACTGCCGCTGACCAGTTTTGTTGGTATAAAATAGCCCCATTTCATCGGTTTTTTGGGTTCCAAAATTGAAGATATTACCAACTTCGGCTGTCTTGAGCTTTTCAAGTTCATCACGCGAAACACCTAGTTCTTTAATGGCATCATCTATCACTTCTTCGTTAACGGCAATGTTTTTTTCACGGTGCAGATAAATAAAGTCCTCGCCCGCATCGCAAATCGTTTGAAACTCATGACTAAATTTAGTAAACGCACCGCCACTAGCAAAAGTAATGTAGGTACTATCACCAATTCCGAGACGCTCATATACACGCTTATAGGCATCGATTGCTCTCTGATAATACTGCTCTAGATCCTCTTTACTGGAATGAAACGAATACATGTCTTTCATGACGAATTCGCGACCGCGCATAATACCGCTTTTTGCTCGAACTTCGTTTCGCAGCTTATTTTGAAACTGGTAGAGACTGACTGGCAGATCTTTATAGCTTTCTATATAGTGTCTCATCATTTCAACAATTGGCTCCTCGTGACTCCAACCAAAACCAACTTCCGTTTCATCTTGGAGTTTTGATTTAAACCAGATATCAACAATCTCATCATCCCACCGTCCAGTTTTCTCCCACACATCCTTGCGCTGCAAACTGCTCATAATTAGCTCATTGCTATCGATTGCGTTCATTTCCTCGCGAACAATTTGTTTAATCTTTTCAACTACACGCATACCAAGCGGCAAGTATGAATATACACCAGCCATTTCTTTGTGCACATAACCAGCACGTATTAGAAGCTGTGCATTTTTGGCAACTTCATCTGCCGGTGCATCCCGCAGAGTCTTGGTAAAAAGTTTCGACATTCGCATAACACTTATCATTGTACCGTTTTTGTATCTAGCTTACTAGGTGTAATTCGCTAAGCATTCGCTTGTATTACAAACAATAAGTAAAAAGCTAGTCCGTTTTTTAACATATGCATTACAATTGTTGGCCAAATTGTGCCGCTAATTTCACGCACCGCACACATCGCAATACTTAAGGCAAACACATTGATTGCCACATTCCACTGCATATGAGCTAGACCAAATAATGCGCTCACGATCAGTGCAGTTACGATTGTATTAACACCATAGCTGCGTAACTTACCATACAAGTAACCTCGAAAAATAATTTCTTCGATTATCGGCGCTACTACCACAAATAGAAAGAACACTTGCAGTAACTCACCCGATGTCGGTGAATGAATACCAACCTCCTGCGTTTGTTGCATATTCACCCACGGCAGTATAAGTGCCGCAATCCACACAAAAATAACTGCCAACAAAAAGTACACTACTAAACCAGCAATCGCCAGGGGATAGTCCCGCCACTCCATCATTCGATCAAGTCCTACAACTTTTGTGAGTCTCTCTACCTTTCCTTTTGCAAACAACCGCGGTATTCCGACCAGTAGGCCAAACATAACAACGTAAATCAATGTGCCAAGCAGTATGGTGCCAGAGTTTGAATTAATCCACGATGATGTAATCAATCCAACCTGCATACTCCCATACACGAATGCAGCCACAACTACCTGGGACAGTACGAAGCAAACCGCAACCCACAAACACACCATGAATACTTTAAGGTATCTATTTACCTTCACTGACGGACGCGCAGCATGCAACTTTCGTGCAGTACTACTTGAAGAATTTACCGACATCTGCAATCGTGATAAGTACAATCACGCCAATTAGCGCCATCATTCCGTAGCCAACAATTTGCTCTTCGCGTTTTTTAGTAAGCGGTCGTTTCATCGCCCGATATACTGCAATCAAAAACCATCGTCCACCATCGAGTCCCGGAATCGGTAGTGTGTTAAGCACGGCAAGTGATAACGAAATTATCGCTGTTATGAGCAAAATATAAATCGGTCCCTGCTGTACCATGCTTGGCAAAATCACACCAAGTAATCCTACTGGTCCCGCCACGCTCGAGCTAGCTTTGTCAATCTTTTCGTCGGCCTGCTGTTGTGTCGACTGATTAGGGCTTAGTTTTTGAAAAACACCAGAAAAGAAGTTGGCAGCCATATCACCCACGCTCTGTAATGTCAGCCAGCTAAGCTGTGCCGTTAGCCCAACACCTACAATTGGCGCTGACCATGTCGATCGATATGATTCAAACTGAAACGCGCTTGCTCCCAAATACCCTTCATTACCGTTTCGCTCGGCGCGTAGCATTACCTCGGCCGTGTTTTTTTGTCCATCACGCTCGTATCCAATTGTAATGTTTTTTCCCTTATTTGCCTCTGTAATACTGGGTAGATCAGTCGCTGACGTTAATGCCTTGCCCGCGACAGTCAGAAGTTTATCGTCTACTCGCAGACCGGCTTTTTCTGCCGGCGAATCACTTGCAATGTAGTTAACAAACGGTGTCTTAGCTGTGTGAACCGAGTCGCTTGCGATCATAAATTGATTGTCAATAATTTTAGGAACACCGAACAGTGCAAGTACAGTAAAAATTGCTACTGCTGCCAACCAATTCATCACCACTCCAGCCAGCAGTATTTTAGTTTTAACCCAAAAACTAGCACCACCAAAGTCGCCTTTTTTGCCGTCATCTTCGTCATGCTCGCCTTGCAACTTTACAAATCCACCCAGCGGCAGCCAATTGATCGAGTACAGAACACTACTACCAAGTACACTTTTCTTCACTTTTTTGCCCCACGCCTTTGGCGGAAAACCAACACCAAATTCTTCAACTACCACGCCGTTACGACGCGCCACAATCCCATGTCCAAGTTCGTGAATTACCACCAAGACAGTCAAAATAATAATCCCTGCTAATACGCCAAGCAAAAGCTCCATCTACCCTCCAAATCTTCGGTTGCGTCGGTTATATTCTTTTAGTATAGCGTTTACATCGTCTTTTGTCATCTCTGGCCAATTTTTGTCGATAAACACCAACTCACTGTAAGCACTACGCCATAGCATAAAACCACTGAGTCTTTTTTCGCCGCTCGTACGCACCACCACATCACAGGGAGGAATCTCTGGCGCATACAGTTGAGTAGCTATCAAATCTGGTGTAATTTCCTCCGGCTTAATATCCGCCTGAACAATTTTTTTAATCGCATCAACGACCTCCGCATGACCACCATAATTGAGACAAACCCCAAGCACTGCTTTTGTATTTGATGCAGTTTTCGACTCAGCCTCGCGTATCACCTG